>DINM01000143.1:3721-5143 GCA_002423675.1 Verrucomicrobia bacterium UBA5540 | reverse complement strand
CCCAATCACAGATCGCAGCCGGAGGCGTATTATATGATGCGCATCCGCCGAACAGATTCGTTTCCCACGCACCGTATCTATTTTTTGATGGGATGCATGATTCTCGCCTTTTTGGTTCTCGGCGCTTCGCTTTGGCGTCTGCAAGTGGCCCATGTTTCGCAGTTTGAAAACCGGCAGCAGATTCAAAGTCTGCGGCGTGTACGCCTGCCGGGCATCCGCGGAAAAGTCTACGACCGCAACGGACTCTGTCTGGCGGATAACCGCCCGGTCTATTCCATTGCACTGTTCCTCGAAGATGGGCGTCGCGCCGGTCCGTGGTCTCGCACCATTGACCGCGCAATGGAAGTGGTCGAAAAAGTTTCCAAAGTGACTGGACTTAAACCGCAGATTGATCGAGATGACATCTGGAAACACATTCGCCTGCGGCTTCCGCTTCCGCTCGTTCTTTGGAAAGATGTCAGCCCGCAGGCCTTGTCGCGCCTGGTCGAAGCGGGACATGACATACCGGGTGTTGATATTTATACGCAGGCCACGCGCATTTATCCGTACAGTCCGTACACCTCGCATCTGCTCGGCTATGTTGGCCGTGCCGATCCCGCCGCGATGAACGAAGCTGAAAACTATTCGTATTATCTTCCCGAAATGTCCGGACGGGCCGGACTTGAAAAACTGTTCGATCCCTTCCTGCGCGGCGAAGCGGGCGGCACACTGGTACAGATTGATGTCTCCGGCTACCGACACGGCGAACTGGCCCGCCGTGCCCCGAAACCTGGTGGCGATCTGCGGCTTACCCTGGATATGGAAGTGCAGTTGCTGGCCCACAAAGCCCTCGGCGACTGTCGCGGTGCCATCGTTGTGCTTGATCCAAATAACGGCGATGTGCTGGCCATGCTCAGCGCTCCGGGATTTGACGCCAACCGGTTCGTTCCGTACATCACAACGACCGACTGGAAAAAACTCACTGAAGATCCGGACAAACCCCTGCTCAACCGCGCGATCGCCGGGGTTTATTCGCCGGGAAGCACGTTCAAACCGCTGGTTGCTCTGGCCGCTGCAACAGTCAATCCGNNAAAAGTGAATATGAGGGAAGCGCTGAAAGTTTCCGCCAATGTATACTTTTTTAAAACCGCGCTTACCTGCGGGCCGGATCTGATTCTTCAACAGGCGCTGGCCGTCGGGCTTGGAAAGAAAACCGGCGTTGAAGTGGATTTTGAACAAAGCGGTATTGTACCGGACAAAAAGTGGCAGCAGAAAAACCAGACCGGATGGACGGATGGCGATACGTGCAATCTCGCCATCGGGCAGGGCTACCTGGGCGTGACACCGCTTCAAATGGCCATGCTTACCGCCACGATCGCCAACGGTGGCTACCTTTATCGCCCACGGCTCGTTCAGGCGTATCGCGAACCGGGCTCGGAAACC
>DINM01000143.1:0-3705 GCA_002423675.1 Verrucomicrobia bacterium UBA5540 | reverse complement strand
TTTCCAATCCCGGGCAACGCATTGGAAAAATGAACTGGTCGGACGCCGCGCTGACTACGGTACGCGCCGGCATGCGGGACGTTATTATGGAGAAAGACGGCACCGGCCACATTGCAGCAGTGGACGGTCTGGAGTATGCCGGAAAAACCGGTACGGCGGAATACGGCGAAAAAGAGAAGGGGAATAACCAGACCTGGCTGATTGCATTCGCGCCATTCGACAATCCCCAATATGCTGTCGCTATTGTTGTCGAAGAGGGTCGTTCCGGAGGCATCANNCGGCCCGCGCCTGAAAATTCTCATGGAAGGCCTCTACGAAAAAATGAAGAGGGAAGGGCGGCTCACGCAGAATTCAGAGTTTCCAAACCTTGGAAAAAACCGAACAGATTTTTCCAATGCCTGGAAAACGGAACGGGAGGTTCGCTCATGAGAAGGGGCCTGCTGCGTTTTGATTGGATGATGTTTGGCACGATCAGTTCTCTGCTGGTGCTGAGCTGCCTGTTTATCTACAGCGCCGACTACCGGAATGATCATGCCGTCGGCGGACTGATGGCGCGCCAGATCGTTTGGGCGCTGATCGGCCTTGGTTGCTACGCTACCGCGACGACAGTCGATTACCGTAAACTGAACAGCGTTCACTGGTGGATTTATCTAGCGGGCCTGCTTGCGTTGGTATTGGTTCTGCTGATCGGGATGTCCGTGTACGGTGCGCACCGCTGGTTCAGCTTCGGCGGAATCACGGTCCAGCCGTCGGAGTTCGCCAAGCTCTCCACGCTGATTACACTGGCGGCGTGGCTGGGCGATCCGGCGACGGATGTAGAACGGTTCAAAACATTTATTCTGGCCTTTGTGCTGGCCGGCATTCCATTTCTGCTGATTGCCGTCGAGCCGGATCTGGGCAGTGCCATGGTGCTGCTGCCCATGGTTCTTTTATTACTTTTTTGTGCGGGAGTTCCGTTGCGTCCGCTTCTGATTCTGATCGGAGCAGGTGTGGTGGCGTTGTTCGTGCTGGTGGTTTGGTTACGATTCTTTCCCAACAGCTGTCCGTTCCTGACGGAATATCAAAAAAACCGGATTCTGGTTTATCTGAACGTTAATCAAGATCCGCTGGGGGCCGGTTGGAATAAACTGCAATCGCAGATTGCGGTCGGTTCCGGAGGTCTGTTCGGAAAAGGCTATTTAAAAGGAACCCAGAACATTCTCGGTTTTTTGCCGAGAACGGTCGCCCCGACAGATTTTATCTATTCGGTAGTGGCGGAGGAGTCCGGGTTCGCCGGCAGCACACTGCTGCTGGTTTTGTATACAATGGTGGTGGTACGCTGTATGCGCGCCGCAGTACTTGCCCGGGATGCGTTCGGGCGGCTGCTGGCGGCGGGAGTCGGCGTGCTGATTTTCTCACATGTTTTTGTAAATATCGCGATGACCATCGGCCTTATGCCGATTACCGGTCTGCCGCTGCCGCTGATGAGTTACGGAGGAACCTTTATGGTCAGCTCCATGACAGCGCTTGGACTGGTGCAGAGTGTTTATCTGCGGCGTCGTATGTAATGAAAGAAAGGAGCATCCATGCTCAATATAAATGCAATTAAGGAAAAACTGACCGTCGGAGGCCGGAAGAAAAAAGAGATCCTGATTAATATCGAACCGCTCGAAACCCGCGTGGTTGTGCTGGACGAAGGCCGTCTGGACAACTTCCACATCGAACGATCCGAAGAAAACCGACTAGTCGGCAGTATTTTTAAAGGGAAAATCCAGAATCTGGAAGACGGACTGCAAGCGGCCTTTGTCGACATCGGCATGCAGAAAAATGCCTTTATCCATTACTGGGACATGATCCCGGAAGATGCCGCGCGTCTGGAGGAGCAGGAGGGAAACCGCAATAACGCTCGCCGTCGCCGAAAATTTTCTCCCGGCGAAATGGCAAAAAAATTCCCGATCGGTTCTGAAATCATTGTTCAAGTCACCAAAGATGCCATCGGTACAAAAGGCCCGCGCGTCACTGCCAACCTTAGTGTGCCCGGCCGCTACCTGGTCATGATGCCCGGTACCGGACTCAAAGGAATCTCCAAAAAAATCGGTGACGTCAAAGAACGCGTCCGGTTGAAAAAAATACTGTCCCGACTGCCGATTCCGGAAACCATCGGAATTATCGTTCGTACCGCTGGATCCGGCACGCGCAAAACCAGCTTCGTCCGTGACGCGCGGACCCTGATCGAAATTTGGAAAGAAATCGATAGCGGCATCCGTGAAAAAGCGGCCCCGTGCGTTCTTTATCAGGAACCGCATTTGGCCGAACGCGTAGTCCGTGATTATTTGACCGAAGACATCGATCGTGTCTTTGTCGATAACCGCGATGCCTATGAAATGATCCGTAAAATGATCGCCAAATATTCCCGTCGCTCGCGTAACTGGGTGCAACTTTACGGGGGAGAAGAGCCCATCTTCGATTATTTCGAAGTTGAAAAACAGATCGAATCCGTCTTTCGCCGTAAAGTATGGCTCAAATCCGGCGCATATCTGATCTTTGACGAAACCGAAGCGCTCGTCGCGGTCGATGTCAATACCGGCCGTCATAAAGGCGGAAAATCCGCTGAGGAATCCATTTTAGCGGTCAATACCGAAGCCGCCGAAGAAGTGGCCCGCCAGATGCGTTTGCGCAATGTCGGCGGTTTGGTTGTCATCGACTTTATCGACATGAAGAGCAAGCGCGATCAGAACGCCGTCTATAAAACTCTCAAAGATGCACTGCGCGAAGATCGTGCGCGCACTAACGTTCTGCCGATCTCCCAGCTCGGTTTGCTCGAAATGACCCGCCAGCGTTATGAAGAAAGTATCTATACCTCTACATACGTCGAATGCGACTATTGCGCAGGACGCGGACGCGTCAAATCCGCACTGACGATGAGCGTTGCTCTACAGCGCCGACTGTCCGCCGCACTTCGCAAAGATCGGAAGGGCACCCACTCGATGAAAATCACGGTCAACCCGGCCGTTCTGGATCGCCTTCGCCGCGAGGACGAACAGACCCTCATTGAAATGGAAAAGAAATTCCAAGGACATCTGACGTTTGTTTCGGATCCTCATCTGCACATGGAAGCCTTCACGATCACCAACGAGCAGACTCATCAGGAAGTCTATTCCAGTACCGATAGCGATAAATAAAACGTTCGCCGCTCTGAGCGGTGGAAAGGGCGTCCGTTTTTCGGGCGCCTTTTTTTCTGCCTAGATCCGCCGAAGGAGAGAAAGCCACGGAATTGTGACTAACCAATCTTCGGAAATGCGGTTGCACTCGTAGTGCTTCTGTTGATAACTAAATACTAGGAGCTAGTTATCTACAGGAAACCTTCAAAACACCACATCTTGTGCACCCCCCAGGGCTTTATTAGACATAAGATATATTATGCGACGTTTACGGTGGGAGTAAAGCCATCGGCGTAACCGCGGATAAAAACATAATTGATCGATTCAACGATCATTGTCGGCGCGTCGCCGGCGTCTGCACTCGGTGGTTCAGCGGGCGCGAGCGCGCAGAAGGTCGAGGATGTAATCGGAAATATCCAGATCGCCAAAGCCGCGGCCGAGGGTTAGATCCGGCGTGAGCTTGCCGTGAAAATCGGAGCCGCCGGTGGGAACGAGGTCGAAATCTTCACAGATGCGCTGAAAGGCCGCGATCTGATGCGGCTTTTGTGGTGAATGCCAAGCTTCC
>DINM01000103.1 GCA_002423675.1 Verrucomicrobia bacterium UBA5540 | reverse complement strand
TTGTAAATAGGAGTGCCCGATCCAAAACCCCCCCCGCCGATAGTATTTATGCTGATCCTTTATCCACTCATGGGCTTCATCGGAGGCATCATTAGTGCCGCAGTTTACAATCTGGTCGTCCGATGGGTTGGCGGTCTCGAAATGACACTGGAGGGCGAAATCCTGCCGGATGCATAACTCGGCATGTAAGGTTCCAAGCATTGGAAATAGTTCTTCCAATGGGTGGAAAACATGCGCGGCAATTCGCGTTCATTCGCGGTTGAAAATTCCGAACCTTGGAGGATTTATTTTTTCATCGCTTCGGCGACGGCGTCGCAGGCGTAGCCGAGGTTGCCGTGCGTGAGGCCGGCGACGTTGATGCGACCGGAGCCGACAATGTAGATGGCTTTTTCTTCGCGTAGGAAGTTGACCTGATCCTTGGTAAGTCCGCTGAAGGAGAACATTCCTTTCTGCTTTGTCATGAATGAGCAGTCCATCGGTACGCCGTGTGTAGTAAGCCCTTCGGCGAGTGCGGAGCGGGCCTGCGCGATGCGTTCGCGCATTTCGTCGAGTTCGTTTTTCCAAAGTTTGGAAAGTTCGGCATCTTTCAGTATTGTGGTGACGATCATGCCGCCGTGCGCGGGCGGGTTTGAATAGATTACGCGCGCCGTGGCCTTCATATGGCTCATAGCGGTTTCGGCGTCGGCGGGTGTGGCGGCGACGGCGGTCAGCGCGCCGGTGCGGTCGCGGTAGAGGCCGAAGTTTTTGGAGAAGGAGCTGGCGATGAGCAGTTCGATGCCGCTGGCCAGCAGCGTTTCAACGCCGATACGGTCGGCTTCGAGTCCGTCGCCGAGTCCCTGATAGGCGAAGTCGATCAGTGTTGACCAGCCGTTTTTCTGTGCGATTTGTGCGACTTGTTTCCACTGTTCAGCGGAGAGGTCTACGCCGCTGGGGTTATGGCAACAGGCGTGCAGCAGAACGCAGTCGCCGGCGGGAACAGTTTCGAGCGCGGCGAAGAAGCCGTCTGCATCGAGATCTTTGGAGGTGGCGTTGTAATAGGGATATTCTTTGACCGTTAGCCCGGCCGCCTGAAAAATATTGGTGTGGTTGGCCCAGGTGGGTTTGCTGACCCAGATGGTTTTACTGCCGAACTGACGCAGCAGTTCGGCGGCGACGCGTAGCGCGCCGGTGCCGCCGGGCGTGTGGATGGTTTTGGCGCGATCGCAGAGCGAACCAAAGAGCATTTTCTGCACTTCTTCNNGCCGTAGGCCGTTTCTCCGGCAATCGGCATGTACGACTTGGTGTTTGCGGTTTCAAAGATCCGTTTTTCAGCGACTTTGACCGAGGCAAGAATCGGGGTGTGTCCTTCGTCGTCTTTATAGACGCCGACACCGAGGTTGACTTTGGCAAAGCGCGGGTCTTTTTTGAACGCTTCGGTCAGTCCGAGAATTGCATCTTCAGGGGCGGCTTGTATTCCATTCCACATAATCAATCTCCATTTAAATTAGGTGTAATACTTAGCGAACCAGTTTTTGAGCTCATTGCGTTCGGGCTTGATAATGCCCATTTCGCGTTTACAGCTTTCCGGCGAGTCAGAGGCGTGTGCGGCGTTGACCATGATATCGCTGCCGTATTCTTTGCGTACGGAACCGGGGTGTGCCTTGCTCGGATCGGTCGGGCCGAGGATCGTGCGGATTTTATTGACCGCGTCGGTTCCGGCGTAGATGAGGACGAGGCAGCGGACTTTTCCGTGAGAGTCCATCTCGGCTTCCGGCACGTTGGGCATCCAGAGGCCGGTCATAAACTGCATGATTTCAAAGAACTGGTGGTCGCCGTAATACGGGCCGAGCGTTTTGTGCAGAGATTCTTTCACGTCGGAGGGCATCGGGAATCCGAATGTTTCTTCGAGTGCGGCGCAGGCCTTGTCGGTGGTGCGGCCTGCCAGTTTTTCGCGCAGGACGATTTGTACTGGGCCATAGAACTCTTTGGCTTCGGCCATGCTCATGCGATGCACCTGCGCACCGATGATGCGCAGGCCGGAGTGTGAGAAAAGGTCAATGATGTTACCGGGGCGCGAGCTGGGAAAGCGGAAGTTATCCGGCTTGATAATCACGAGGGTGCGCTGCACATCGGCATCCGGCAGGCTGAGTGCATTTTTGATGATGCCGCCGTCGGTTTCAGCATATTCCATCCAGAGCGAGAGAATCTGTTTCGCGGCGGACGGAGTGGGGGGAATCAAAACCGCCGGTTCGAAATAGATGATTCTACCGGAGGCATCGCGAACACAGTCGCCATAGGTCCCTCGCACGGTATCAGCCGATTCCTGCGCATCGTCCAGTTCCCCTGCGGCTTCGTAGATTTTCCTGATCGCATCTTCGCCTTCGAACAGCAGCAGCATGGCGCGGTGCGGTCGGCCGGTGTCGACTTCGGGGCCGAAGGCGCGCAACACATAGTCGGCCAGCAGATCGCGCCGTTCCGGGACGATGTCGGTCATAGTGCGTAACTGATCGGCAAAGCGGTTGACCAGTTTCTGACTCGGGCCGAACATGCGCGAGGCGACAAAATCGAGGCCTTCAATGCGGCTGAACCGGCCGATAATCCCTCCAGTGCGCGACTTTCGCAGGGAATGCGGGGTGATCATCACAAATCCGAGTTCTTTTGCCATAATAGTTGCCTTTCGTCTGCCTTTACCTGCACTCTATCCAGTCCGCGCGGGTTGGGGCGGGATTATGTCCAACTTTCAGAACAAAAAAACAAAAATCTTTGAGGAATACGATGAAAACTCTGAACGAAAAAATTATTAACCAGCAGGCCCGGCTGGCGGTTGAAGTTTACGAAACTATGACGCCGCACGTGCTGGAGCACCGCCATCCGGCCGATCGTGTTCTACTGCGCTTTTTTAAAAACCGTCGCGAACTCGGCTCGCGCGACCGCCGTTTTCTTTCCGAATGCTTCTTTTCGTACTTCCGATGGCTCGGCTGGACGCGCAGGCTCAATCTCAAGCCGCTCGAAATTCTCGCGCTGAGCTGGTTGCTCGACCAAACCGATTTACACGTTGCGCTCCAATCCTCTGCGAACCCGGAGTGGACTCCGCTCGGCGGCAAAACACTCGACGAAAAACGCGCGGCGCTCGCCGCGTGGTTCCCGGATTTGCCACTTCCTGCGGTCGTTGCCCCGCCGCAGAGCGCCGGGGCCTCTCTCGCTGCGCATCGGGTCCAAACATTGGAAAAATCCGATCTCGTTTTTCCAGAGTTTGGAAAAAGTGTCGATTTCCCGGCCGGTGGCGAGGATCTTTTCTATGAAGCTCTCCAGATGCGTCCGCCAACCTGGCTTCGTCTGCGAGATGAAGCGTTCAAACAGACACTGACCGAAGCGAAGATCCCATATAGGGAGCACGCCGTTGTTCCCGGCATTGTTTCGATTGAGGGCGGTACGTCGCTCGTGAAGGTGGGCCACAGTGGACAGTTCGAGGTACAGGACGTTGCCTCGCAGGCTGTTGCGATGATCGCCGCACCGGAGCCCGGCTCCGACTGGTGGGATGCCTGCGCCGGAGCGGGCGGTAAAGCCGTGCAGATGGCCGATTTAATTGGGCCGGAAGGAAAGATTTTTGCGACCGACATCCGGCCCGAAGCGTTGCATGAGTGTAAAAAACGGGCGCGCGCCGGAGGAATTTCNNTGGCCAAAGACAAACCGTTCACCAAAGAGTGGGACGGTGTATTGGTCGATGCGCCCTGTTCCGGATGGGGAACCTGGAGTCGTAATCCCGACGCCCGGTGGCGCGCGGAGGCTGGTGATCCGGCGCAGAAACGCAATTTACAGGTCAAAATGCTCAATAATGCGGTACATTGTGTGAAATCCGGCGGCCTGCTGGTTTATGCCGTCTGTACCTTTACTCGCGAAGAAACCACCGGGGTGCTGAGCCGGTTTCTGGCCGCGCATCCGGAGTTTTCGCCGGATCCGTTGGTGCATCCGCTGACCGGGGAGCAGACCGGCGGCACATTGCAAATCTGGCCGTGGGAAGGCCCCGGAGACGGGATGTTTATTGCCCGTCTGAAGAAAGCCTGAGTCTTCGGCTTTCCCGTTGACCATGAGGGAGGGCACAGCTATGCTGTGCCCCTGTTTTTTATCGCAAAACCAAGGGGTCTTTTATGGCTATGATGATCACACGCTTTCATAAACTGATTCAGTCCAAAGTGCTTTGGATGATTTTTCTCGGGGTTATTGTCATCTCGTTTGTCGGGTTTTTCACCCCTACCATGCGCGCTGCCGGACGTCAGCCGAAATCCCGGCCCGCCGGGGAACTATTCGGCAAAAAGGTGTCGATGGNNGAGGAATATCACCGCGCCTATCAAAACACCTACATTTGGTACATCCTTTCCTCCGGTCGGATGATTCCCATGACGGATGAGCTCTCTGCGTCGCTTCATGGCGAAGCCTGGCGGCGCGTGGTGGTTCTGCGCAAAGCGCAGGCGGATAAAATTATGGTGACCGATAAAGAAGTGGTACAGCAGATGCAGGCGCTGCCGCTTTTCCGCTCAGAAAACGGCGCGTTTGACATCAACATCTACAAAGCCGTGCTGCAGAAGCTGGGAATGTCCTCCAGGCAGGCCGAAGAACTTTTTCGCGAACAGATTTCCATTTATAAGCTGATGTACGAGCCGGTGCAGGCCGCGCTGATTTCCCCTTACGAGCTGACAAAGGCCTACCACCTCTACACCGACCGCTTTGTACTCGATTATGCCGTGCTCCCGCGCGCTCAGATCGAAAAAACCGTCACCGTCTCTAAAGAAGAGGCCGAGGCTCTTTTCAATGAAAACCCGGAAGCCTTCCGGATGCCGCCCAAAGTACGTGTTTCCTACGTCGAATTCCCGGTGAGCAACTTTCTAGCTCAAGTAGAGCTTCCTGAAGGTGCCGCCCTGCAGGTCTACAACCAAAACATTGAAAACTATCGTATCGAAAGCACCAACGACAATGCGGTGGCAGAATACAAGCCCTTTGAATCGGTAGAAGGTGATATCACNNCAGCTCAAAGAAGCCACCGCCCGCAAAATGGCCGCTGAAAAAGCCACAGAATTTGTCGTCGATGTCGCGCCGAAAGCGGAAGGAGCCCAACCCGACTTCACCGGCGCTGCCACAAAAGATGGGTTCAAAATCAAAACCCTGCCGGCGTTTGGTCTAAAAGACGAAATCAAAGGAATTGATGCCACCGCGCCGTTCCGTCGGGCTGCATTCGGACTGGAAAATGATTCCTACACCTCTTTTAGCGACGCAGTGATCGGAAAAGACACCGTCTATGTAATGTCACTGGAACAGAAATATCCTTCCTTTATCCCCACCTTTGACGCCGTTGAAGGCGAAGTCATGCAAGCCGCCCGCGACCAGGCCGTCACCAAAGCGCTGGCCGAACGCGCGATGGAAATTAAACAGGCGGTAACGACGGCCGTAGGCGCCGGAAGCGGTTTCAGTGCCGCAGTGAAGCCGTTCGGACTCACCGGTCAGACGACCCCTGAATTTGATATTTCGACCGAACTGAAAGATAAATACGCCGACACACTCGTCCAGCTCTGCATCAACGTGAAGCAAGGCGAACTCTGCGCACCGGCTCCGGTCAAAGAGGGTGTTCTATTGGCCTATGTGCAGTTGCGCAAATCTACAGATGCCGCTGAAGGTCTCCCCGCCATCCGGCAGGAGCTGGTCGACGGACTGTCCCGCAGCCGCGCCGAGCGTCTGGCCTCTGCCTGGCAGGAATCTCTCTTGAAAGAAGGTCATTTCAAAGATCTAACAAAACAGTCTGCTCAATAATCGAAGGGGGTAACTATGAAACGTCCGACTGCCCGCCAGATCGCAGGAATGATTGATCATACGTTACTTAAACCGGACGCCACCCTCGGGCAGATCAATCAGCTTTGCCGCGAAGCGCGGGAAAATCATTTTGCCTCCGTTTGCGTCAATCCGTTTTATATCGCGCAAGTTCATACGCTGCTCAAGAACAGCAATGTGAAAACCTGTTCGGTCATCGGCTTCCCGCTCGGCGCGTCCCGCAGTCCCGATAAAGTAACGGAAGCGTGCAGCGTGCTGGCCGCCGGCGCGCAGGAAGTCGATATGGTCATCAACATCGGCGCGCTCAAAGACCGCAACGATATCATCGTTATGCACGACATCGCCGGCGTGGCCGGTGCCTGCCATTCGCACGGAGCCATCCTCAAAGTCATTCTCGAAACCGGACTGCTTACGCAGGAGGAAAAAGAGCGGGCCTGCCGCATTTGCGTTGAGGCCAGAGCCGACTTCGTTAAGACCTCCACCGGGTTTGGCAACGGCGGGGCAACCGTCGAAGATATTGCGTTGATGTCCGCCGCCGTCAAAAGTGCCGGGCTCGGCGTCAAGGCCTCCGGCGGCGTGCGCACCTATGCCGATGCCTGTGCGATGATCGAAGCCGGCGCTACGCGCATCGGAACCAGCGGCGGTGTTTCCATTCTCAAAGAAGCCCTCGCTGCAAAGTAGTCAATCAGCCGTAGAAAATCTGGATAGCGAGTCCGACCGCCGTGCTGATCACAACCAGCAGGCCGACAATTTTCAAGGTGTCTTTCACATTCCGGTTTTCTCTGAACAGCACCAGCAGGCCGAGCCCGCCGCTGCAGCAGAGGCCGGAAACCGTCGAACCGAAACTCAGTCCGCCTTTCAGAAACAGTCCCGCAATGGCTACCGACGCGGCACAGTTCGGAATCAATCCAACCAGCGCGGCAAGGAACGGCTGGAACAGCGACTGGCGGAGTAGAAGATCTCCGAGTTTTTCTTCTCCCNNGACCGAGTGTAACCGCGAAGATGAAAACAAAAATTTTCGTCGTATGAATCAGCGGATGCACCAGCATCTGCCACGGACTGCTCTTGCCCGAAACATGGTGATGACAGCAGCCCACTTCGCAGGCGGACGGCGCGGCAGCAGGCGGCAGAGGAATCTGTTTTTTACGGCGTACCAGCAGGTCAATCACCACCCCGGCCGCGATGCCGATAACCAGTTTGATCAGCAGTAGCCGGATCACCGTTTCAGCCTGTGCGGGTTGCGACAGCATCACCGGGATCGCCTCATCCGACGTAGAGAGGATCACGGCTAGTAATGTTCCAAGGGTGATTATGCGGCGCGAATAAAGCGACGCGGCCACGACAGAGAACCCGCATTGCGGAACACAGCCGAACAAAGCGCCCAGTACCGGCCCGGCCTTGGCGGTTTTTTCCAGCCGGTGTTCCAGCGTATTGCCGAACTTGCGCTCAAACCATTCCACCACAAAATAAATCACCAGCAGGAAGGGGATCATTTTTGCGCTGTCAACCAATGCATCCAAAAAGAGTTCATTCATAGTGCGAGCAATTTATCACAACCCGCTCGTTTCGCGAAAGAGGGAGTTTACAGAAGACGCAAAGGACATCTCTCAAATTTATTGGCCGCCGACCCGCTTCNNCTTCTTCAACCATGCGAAGTGATTCGCCCCACTCTTTCTGAAGAAGTGCCTTGAACGCAGAGATTGCGGGATGTTGTGGAAGAAACGAATCGTCTGGTTTGATCACGCCGACGGCATTTTCATAGTTCCACAGCAGATCAATGTATTCAACGCGGCGGGCCGACGCAATCAGCAGCGGTGGATATCCTCATTTCAACAGCGGCAGGTTCGCGATCAGTCGTGCGACACGCCCGTTTCCGTCAAAGAACGGATGGATGCGCACGAAACTCAGATGTGTCCACGCATAGACATTGACCGCTTTGGTCGCGGACGTTGCCGAGCGGAGTTTCCGGTTGAACTCTTTGATCCAGCGCGCCATCAGTTTCGGCGTATCATCCGGCCTGGCATATTCCATATAAACCGGTTTTCCGTCGCGTACACCTGTCGTTCCGTTGTAATCACGCTTCCAATTGCCGATTGGCCGAAGCGAATCAATCGGGCTCTTCTGCATCACACAACGGTGCAGATTGAACCGATCGTCAGCAGAAAATTGTTCCTTTTGGATCAGATCATAAATCAGCTCGACCGCCTTGGCGTGACCGTACGCTTCTTCGTGATCTTTCAGCGGTTTGCCGCTGATCGTCAGCCCCAGTTCCAGCACTTTCACGGTTTCGCCCAGTGTCAACGTATTGCCTTCGATTCCGGTTGAATCAAACGTCCAGAGCGCGGTGAGCTGCTTGATCAGCGAGTTCCGGATATCATCCGGGAGATTTTCATAAAACAAGTCCGGGCGCTTAGCTGTCTTTTCCCGCGTCTTCAGGAACGAAAATACGGCGTTGTAAGTGATACTCAATCCATGTTCACGGTTCAGCGTTGCTGCGATTTTACGTAGCGAAACGCCTTCTTTTCGCAGATTGTAGATCTGTGCTTCGAACGGAGTCAGGATGGACGATGAACCCTTCATACGCAGATAAACTGCTCCTGATACTCTAATTTGTCACGATTAAAATTACATAAATAAGAACAATTTTATCGTGACAAAAATTACCTGGATTTGGAGTTCCGAACATTGGAAGGGGATAGGCCGCAGACTTCAGGCCGGAGGCTTTTAGGTCGAAAAGTTTTCCAAACATTGGAAAATTTCTGGATTGCCCCCTCGTCTAAACTTTTTTGACGAATTCGGACTTCAGGCCCATCGCACCGATACCGGGAATCTTGCAGTCGATATCGTGATCGCCGTCCACGAGGCGGATGT
The DNA here is from genome assembly GCA_002423675.1 of Verrucomicrobia bacterium UBA5540. Classification (GTDB taxonomy): domain Bacteria; phylum Verrucomicrobiota; class Kiritimatiellia; order Kiritimatiellales; family Tichowtungiaceae; genus Tichowtungia. The sequence goes on along the minus strand of DINM01000103.1, from coordinate 6,834 downwards.
TTTTCACTTTGGTTCCGACTTTCACGACCTGCGACGAACCTTTGACCTTGAGATCCTTGATCACCGAAACCGTGTCGCCGTCCTGCAGAATATTTCCGACCGCGTCTTTGATTACTTTTTCTCCGCCGGATGTCGCTTCGGGCTCGGCCGACGGATTCCACTCATGATCGCAGTCAGGACAAACCCACAGCGCGCCGTCTTCATAGGCATATTCAGATTTACATTCCGGGCAGGCAGGCGCTTCGCTCATCGTTTCTCCTAATTTTGAAAGCGGGGATTAAAACACGAACGATCCCAGTGTACCAGAATCGCGGGTAAATTTTTCAGACAGGATATACAGGATCGACAGGATATTCAGATAGGGCACGCCTCTCCGACAGGGTCTCGCCGGAGCTTGTGCGAAGGCGGAGGGTTTCCAACCATTGGAAGATAATCGCCACGAGAAACACAAAAACGCACAAACAATTCACCCCGCCGCCGGCGAGGTTCCGAGTATTGGACCTGAGGTATTCCGAAAGTGCTTTTGGCTGCGCCAAAAGAAGCGAAGCGGCAACATTTAACCGCGGATGAACGCGGATGGGTTACAGACATTGGAAGAAATCAGTCCGAAAAGTTCCAGGCATCGGATGCTGTCAAATTATCGAACTGACCATCGCCCTCTTTATCGTCTATATAAACGCAAAAATGTCACCCATCGTCTATAGACGCATAGTCTGCAATAGATGACAGTAATCGCCATGAAACAAATAAGTGAAAATATTTTGATCCGCTTCGGGCAAACGCTTAGGGCAAGGCGAATGGCTATGGGGTTTACTCAAGAGGATTTAGCTGAAAAGGCTGATTTGCATCGGACATATATTGCAGATATTGAACGGGGGACACGCAATCTTTCACTTCGAAATATCGAGCGGTTGGCAGGGGCTTTGGGGTGCTCTATTTCTGCACTTTTTAAAGAGACGGATAAAGGCGCTAAATGAAAATTTTGAGAACCACATATTTGATTCAAAAAGGAGCGTACAGTGCNNCAGTGCAGAATGGCAGATGAGGTATAAAGAAATTTGCACGGCAATTAAGGCAACGGAGTGGCCTGGGGGCTCTGGCTCGTTCACTTTGTACGCCGAAACGAAAGGTAATGGAGTTGTTCCAATTAAACAGTCGTGTATGGCGGGCCTGAAAAAGGCAGGGTGGGAGTTGGAAACCCGATTTGCTCTATCCTCAGCAAAGACGCCTGGGCCAATTGATGCTACGTATACTGAAAAGGGTGGCAAGTTGTTGTGCCTCGAATGGGAAACCGGAAATATTTCATCAAGCCATCGGGCTCTCAATAAAATGGCACTGGGGCTTATTAGCGGAGACTTCCTTGGTGGCGTTCTTATTATTCCTTCTCGTGCAATGTACCGCTATTTGACTGATCGGATAGGAAACTATGCTGAAATTGAGCCCTATTTTCCTGTATGGAAGTCTCTGCAGATTAAAAATGGTGTATTTGTTGTGATTGAAATTGAGCACGATGGACTCAGTACAGATGTGCCCCGTATTCAGAAAGGGACGGATGGTCGGGCGTTGCGCTGATATCATGCCTTCTGCAGAAAAATAATCTGTTCGCGGCGCATCGTGTTAGACATGCCAACGATGCTACGTTGTATGATTTTGATCAAGGATAGGCCGACCTCTTGCCCCATGCGAACAAGCATTTCATCCAACCCCTCCACTTCATGCGGAGATTTATTTTGAATTTTAGCGATCTGATTCCGATTGGTTCCTACGATGATTGTGCAGAACTTGCCAGGTTTTAGAACCCGCGAACACTCCGCAAGTACCCGTTGCATATCCTCATGGTAAAGAGAGAATTTCTCCCGCAACGAAGTGCCGCGCAGGCCAACCATGGATTCTTTAAGCTTTGCTATATCTGTGCCGAGATAGTTTAGGTGGAATGCATCATTGTCCAAGTAATCAATTGCAAAACTGTAGGGAGGGGAAAAGAGAACACCATCTATACTCGCATTTCCAATCGACAGAGCACGGGCGTCGCCTTGTGAGACTTGTGACTGTCCGAGGATCATGTCGTCTTTTTGGAGAAATGTTTGAATTTTCTCCGCCACGAAAACGTAGCGTTGAAGAATTGCGCGGAACTGTTCGATTGGAGATTTTCGGGTGCTTCGTTCAGAGTACCCGGCTGCATCAAGATACGCTAATAGCAAGAAACTATAAGTTTCAGCCGTTTCCTGATCGAAATTTTTTATTAATTTCTGGTTCCCTGTCAGATATTCAGAGGGCTCTTCCATTATAATGTTGTCGTAATGAAGTGGAGGTCTTTTTGCCGACTTGCGTCCAGAGATCGGCCGACCATGATTTTTAAAGTATTCAAAAACCTCATCAATATTATCAACTGCTTTACGAACCCGGTCTAACGACATCGTGAGAGCGTTAAGTTTGGCCTGTGACATAAATCGGCAAAAAGGACTGGAGTCGAAACCGAAAGAGTTAATTCCCATCAGAGATGCTTCGACGGCGACAGTTCCGGATCCCATCATAGGATCAAGTACCGTGTCTCCCGGCTTTAGCCCCATGACGTTCATGATCCCTTTAATCATTTGGGGATGAAACTTTCCACGGTAAGGGAATAACCCGTGCGTTGCATAACCGGTGCGGAAAATATTTTTTTCGAAGAAGGATTTCAAACGGGACGAAGAATGCGCTGGCAGTCGGAGGGACTCTCCTGCACACATTTGGAAATGCCTTGTGACCTGATCGCCAACTCGGGAAAAATAAGCAGAATTTTGAATCAAGGATTGATCATCAAGCAGTTGGTTTTCGTAAAAAGCGAGCTCCAGCTCATAATAATCATCGATATCCGGAATCAACTCTCTTTTGGCCGAGAATAGATGTTCTGATAAACTACTCGAGAGTATGTCCGCCGGATCAATCATTATAGGCTCATCCTTCTATGAAATCGCCATTCTCATGAGGAAGTACGAGCGGCGTTGAGAGCCTTTCGATGATGGCGTCGCAACTCTCCTTTTCGATGCCAATCCAATAACGGTTGGATCGTTCACATACATCAAATGTCGTTCCGCTACCGCCAAATGGATCCAGAACAATTTCTCCTTCATTTGTGGACATTTGAACAACGCGATTAACCAATTTGGTGGAGAGTTGGTTTTGTGTGCGCTTCGCACTTTTAAATTTGCGATGTCGAACCGGAGGAATATCGTCCCAGACATCGGTTAGATTAACCCCGTTGGGATTCATTGCGTTTCTGTGTCCACCGTAATCCTTCAGTTCTTTCGAACAGTGTCGGCAGATTTGAATCGGGGTGCGAATCTTCCGAAAGGTTTTCGGGGCGCCTTTTGTGTAATAGAGAAGGCCATAATGCGAAGGATAGAGTCGCTTTGGGATGGGGAGGCTCAGCTTAATATTTACTGCGATCCAGTGACGGAACAGCATGCCTTCTTCGGTCAGATGAGCGCCGAGCGGGATATTCCACTTTGGCAGATTGTAGATGAAGAGCGCGCCCCCAGGCTTTAGTATTCGAATACATTCATCAAGCCACGCCCTGCACCACATCAAGTAGGCTTTTTCAGAGAGATTATCATTAACCTTTGAGCCGTACTGTTTATCGAGATTAAATGGCGGGTCAGCAAAAATCGTATCAATGGAGGCGTCCTCAATGTGCGGGAGTATTTTAAGACAATCTGCGTTAAAAACAACGCCCAGTGATGTTTTAAACACCATATTCGTCGCAATTTCTGGAGCGCAAAGAGTTTCAGGGTGGAACTCCTGAGTGCGCATCCGCTTCAAAGGCAAAGTCAGGCTGTTGGTCGCGTAATTGCTCATAATTCGGTATCCCTGCTAAAGAGCCGTAATGTAACTTATAGTCTGCATTCGTGTAAAGATAAAAAACACAATACCGTTGTCTGCCGGAACTTCGAAGCAAGTACCTTCCATTTTCCGCAGGCAACTAACAGTCGGTACCTACAAGGAAAAAACTACAGGAAGCTGAATGCGATGCCAAGGGTGCGGCGGTTTTTTCTGTAATGGAAATAGACTACACGCCAGAGTTCTTTCCAATGTTTGGAAAACTCCGGGTCGCCTAAGGTCTAAAGCCTATAGCCTACGTGTCGCGCCATAGCCTTGGCGACGGCGGAAGGCCTTCTTCTACCGGCGCGGAAGATCGTCCGGGCCTTTGGTGGGGAGCTCGGAAGATCCCATCAGGTATTCGTCGACGCAGCGTGCCGTTTCGCGGCCTTCGGAGATCGCCCAGACGATGAGCGATTGTCCGCGGCGGCAGTCGCCGGCGGCGAAGACGTTGTCGACGGAGGTCTGATAGTTTTTGCCGGTTTTGATGTTGCCCGCTTTGTCGAGCTCGACACCGAGCGCTTTGACGACGTTGTCGCGTTCCGGTCCGACGAATCCGAGGGCAAGCAGGACGAGGTCAGCCTGCCAGTCTTTTTGTGAGCCGGGAATTTCTTCCATGTTGGATTTTCCGGTCTGACGCTCGCGGGTGAATTCGACGTTGACGGTTTTGACGCCGGTGACGAGTCCGTTCTGTCCGTTGAATTCTTTGGTGAGCATGCAGTAACGGCGAGGATCTTCGCCCGCTTCGCGGTGCGAGGAACTCGTGCGCAGTTTCATCGGCCAGTAGGGCCATGGCTGGTGCGCCGGACGATCGGTTGGCGGTTCAGGGAATAGTTCAAAGTTAACGACGCTACGCGCACCGTGGCGGATGGAGGTGCCAACGCAGTCGGAGCCGGTATCACCGCCGCCGATGACGATGACGTTTTTGCCTTTGGCAGAAATCTGTGGCTCGGCAAAGTCGCCCGCGCAAACTTTATTCTGCAGAGGCAGAAATTCCATGGCGAAGTGAATGCCTTTGAGGTCGCGGCCGAGGACCGGCATATCACGTCCGACGGTGGAGCCGATGGCGAGGACAATGGCATCAAACGCTTTCAGTTCGTCATCGGAGACATTGGTGCCGATGGCGGTACTGGTTTTGAAGGTGATCCCTTCAGCTTCCAATAGTTTGATGCGGCGGTCGAGAACCCACTTTTCGAGCTTAAAGTCCGGAATGCCGTAACGCATCAGTCCGCCAATGCAGTCGGCGCGTTCAAAGACGGTGACGGTGTGTCCGGCGCGGTTGAGCTGTTGCGCGGCGGCCAGTCCGGATGGGCCGGAGCCGACGACGACGACAGTTTTTCCGGTGCGAATTTCCGGCACAACCGGAACGACCCACCCTTCACTGAAGGCGTGTTCGACGATTTCTTTTTCGATCAGCTCAATGGCCACCGGCGGTTCGTTAATGCCGAGTACGCAGGATTCTTCGCACGGGGCAGGGCAGATGCGTCCGGTGAATTCCGGGAAGTTATTGGTGGCGGAAAGAGTTTCCCACGCTTTTTTCCAGTGACCTTTGTACGTGAGGTCGTTGAATTCGGGGATGATGTTTCCGAGCGGACAGCCGATATGGCAGAACGGAACGCCGCAGTTCATGCAACGCGCGGCCTGTTCCTGAAGCTTATCTTCAGGGAACGGGCGATAGACTTCGTTGTAGTCCTTGATGCGTTCAACAATCGGCCGCTCGGCCGGTGTCTTGCGCTCGAATTCTTTAAATCCAGTTGGTTTTCCCATAACTTCTCCTTCGGAGAGAAATCCGAAATCTTAATTTCGACACTCGAAACAAATCAGAATCTCAAATTTCCCAATTTAAAAACTATTCGCGTTTCTACTCTCCTGTGCGCTTTTCATCGGCGATGCGTTGCAACGCGCGTTTGTAGTCGACCGGAATGACTTTGATGAATTTCTTCACCGAATTCTGCCAGTTGTGAAGCAGACGCCGCGCGACGGCGCTTCCGGTGTACTCTAAATGTTTTTCAAGCCGTTCGCACAGAGCCGCGATATCCTCATTGGTGAGCGGATCGAAATCGACCATTTCTGGGTTACAGTGGTTTTCAATAAAGTCACCCGCTTCGTCGAAGACGAAAGCGATGCCGCCGCTCATGCCGGCTGCGAAATTGCGTCCGGTCGAGCCGAGTATGATGACGCTTCCGCCGGTCATATATTCACAGCCGTGGTCACCGATTCCTTCTACCACAGCTTGAACGCCGCTGTTACGTACGCAGAATCGCTCGCCGGCACGCCCGCGGATGTAGGCCTCGCCGCGTGTCGCACCGTAGAAGGCGACGTTGCCGATAAGGATGTTTTCTTCGGCGACGAAGGTGGCATCTTCCGGCGGACGGATGATGAGTTTCGCGCCGGAGAGACCTTTGCCGAAATAGTCGTTGGCATCGCCGGTGACGCGGAAGGTGATGCCCTTCGCGCCGAATCCGCCGAAGCTTTGTCCGGCGGAACCGGTTGCATGGATGGTAATCCGGTCGTCGGGTAGTCCGCGTTCGCCGTAGCGTTTGGAGATTTCGTTGCTGAGCATGGCACCGACGGTGCGGTGGATATTGCGAATCTGTGCATGAATCACAACTCGTTCGCCGCGTTCCAGCGCAGGCTTGGCCTGCCGGATCAGCTCGTGATCAAGCGCGTCGGCCAGATCGTCGCTCTGTTTTTCCGTGCAATGCAGCGGGCCCAGATTCTCCGCAGTCGGCTGATAGAGAATTTTTGACAAGTCGAGGCCCTGGGCTTTCCAGCTTTCAACGGCCTTGCGCACATCGAGTTGTCCGCGCTGGCCGACCATTTCGTCGATCGTGCGGAACCCAAGGTCGGCCATAATCTGGCGCAGCTCTTCGGCGACGAAGCGGAAAAAATCGATGACATATTCCGGCTTCCCCGCGAATTTTTTGCGCAGCTCAGGATCCTGTGTGGCGATACCGACCGGGCAGGTGTTGAGAT
>DINM01000125.1:22588-22918 GCA_002423675.1 Verrucomicrobia bacterium UBA5540 | reverse complement strand
ATATTTCGCACTCAAAAAAAAAAAACAACTACCCACTATTATCTTTTCAGGACATATCACGTGCAAAAATAAATAGCATCCCGCCGCAGAGCGCCACACTTCTTCTGCCAGAACGTGTGTTGAACTGGGGCCCAACCTCTTTATCTTCACTCGATCTATTGCTCCTGATACAGCGCCATGATTTCTTCCGGCAGCAAGCCCCGTTTGTATATGCGAAGCTGATCCAGGTCACCCGGCCAATTATATCTCGGGTCACTCGCAAAGTAGCGTCCAACGAAAAATTCTTTCTCTGCCGGAATATTTCGTCCTGCACTGGAGGAAATATCCTCC
>DINM01000125.1:0-22491 GCA_002423675.1 Verrucomicrobia bacterium UBA5540 | reverse complement strand
GCTTGACTTGATCGTTGCCGACGAAAAGGGTGTTTTGGTTGCCCGAAGCATCACCGATGGAGAGACCCGCATGCACGGCATCTTCATCAAACGTCCACCAGGCGGCGGCATCCTGCGGTATGGAAACGCCTTTGCCGGCCACAGCTTTGATGCCCGGGCCGCTCCAGACCAGTCCGTTTTCGTCCAGGGTTTCGATTTTAACGATGTACAGGCGGTAGTTTTCAAGGTTTGGAAAAACCGCTTCGGTTGCATCGGCGCCAACGGTTATCGGGGCGATGGCCGGGTCGTTGACCGAAATCCGGTAGCCGCCGACCTTGCCGGCGGGTGCCGTCCAACTCAGATGAATGGCGTTGTTTTCGCCGATTGCACTGATCCCTGAAACAATGCCCGGATTCACACCGGTGCGAACCAGAATACCCGGCGAGGCATTCCCGCTGCGATCGAAGGTCCGGATGCGGAAAAAAAANNCATCGACCGGGGATTCCGCGGCTTCGCCTTCGAGCGTAATCCGGACATGATCGAAATCGGCATCCTTCGGAGTGGTCCAGCTCACATTCAGCATGCCGGCCGATGCCTGCGACACGGAAACATCAGAAACCTCGCCGGGGTTGCGGAAGGCTTTCGGGAAGCCGGCCTCGAGACCGATATGGCTGTATTCCATTTTCGAGGCATCGAATCCATCCCGCCAGCTGCAGTTTTCGTATGTGTGGCGAATGTCCGTCCGGTTGGTGCGGAAGGGAATGGGGTTGTCCCGGATTTCGATATTGCGCAGAATCTGGTCGGTAACACCTCCGGGATAGTCGAAGAAGATTCCGTTCGGTTTAAGGTCCTGCATGGACGGGTGTGCACTGATCTGTTCGATCAGAAGCTGGTTGAGAGAGTTGGAGTAAAAAACGCTCCGGCTGCAGATTCCAGCCATGTGGATGGCCCCCATGTCGCCGCTGTCCTGCCCAAGACGGTACAGGTGCGTGTATTCGATCCGGTTGTTGTTGGATGGCGGACGGTCGGTGTCGTTCATTTCCCCTTTACCGTTCACGGCCTGGGTGAAGTTTCCGCGCAAGGTGATTCCATAGCGGGCTCCGTCGAAGATTTCGCAGTGACTGATTATATTGTCATTCGCCCCCCAGATGTTAATCCCCGCGCTGTCGACCGCGATGAAGCCAAGCCCGTGAATGAGATTGTTTTCGATCCGGTTGAATTCGTTGCGATCTTTCGGAAACTGATGGGCTTCCCGGTGGTAGGCAAGGCAGATACCGGAAACCCCCATGTCCTCGATCCAGTTGCCGTAAAGGGTATCCCGTTTGTTGGAGCGCTCGAGGTAGATCCCGTTCATGCCGGAATGACAGATATGGTTGTTCCGTATCTCTACCGACTCGGTGTAGCGCAGATGGATAATGCCGTGGCAGGCAACGGAGTTGACGGACCACGGGAAAAGCGTATTGCCGGTCATGGCTGCAAAGGTGTCGGTACAGGCAGCCTCGAAGCCTTCGATTACGATGTCATGCACAGGGGTGTCTGCGTCCTTCCCCTCCAGGGAAACAAGCCGGTTCAGATGCGGTGCAATGATTTCCTGCCTGTCCAGACTGCCGAAGCGCGGCCAGTAGTAGAGCGTGGCGGTTTTGTCATCCAGATAGAATTCGCCCGGCTGATCAAGCAGGCAGAGGGCGCCCTCAATGTAATAGCGGGCATGTTTCCCGATGGACGGGCCGTTGGCCTGTTCAGGAACGGTGATGCTCCGTTGAACCGAATCGATTGATCCGATACGGCGGGTCACCTTTTGCCACGCGGAGTAGCCCCACGGCCAGAAGACGAGGTTGGCCTTGCTGCCGAGCGCAGCCGTATCAACGCCGGCCAGGTCGCCTTTCCGCCAGGTCAGGACGGTGTCGGTGCCTGATTCCGCATTCAGATAGCGGGCGCCGGAGGTCGGGAAACGGGCATCGAATTCATAGTTCGGAAAACGGGCTTTGCGCGCGCGAATGCCGTTTTCATAGAGCGTATTGAATGAAGGTTCCGGATCGACGTGCACCCGGAAGATGTTTTCATCCACCGGTTCCCATCCAGACAGCCGGTTACCGCCGATCAACCGCGCGGAACCGGGCGTTCCTGCTCCGTGATAAACCACTCGATATCCGTTTTCGCCGGAGTCTTCCGGCTGCAACACGAAGGTTCTGTTCAGAAAATAATCGCCTGCCGCGACTTCAATCCGGATATCGCCGGTCATTTGAGGAATAAGATTTCTTGCGGCATTGCGCGCACGCTCAAGAGAAGCGAAAGGAAACTTCTCCGTTCCCGGGTTCGCATCGTTTCCGGTCAGGGCCACATAAAAGACGGCCATAACCGGGCTGGTGCCGCCTTCACCTGCATGTCCTTTCAGAACAAAGCCGGATAAGGCTATCGCTAGCAGGGCTGCACATGCATGTTTAACGGGGACATACGGCTTGTATTTTTGTTTNNTTTCAATTTCCAAAATTCCCCATGGGGTTAATGCAGGAATGTTCAATCGGATTTCTGTGTCCGAGATTTCGGGCGATATCCTACGGGTCATAACCAGTTTTTTAAAATCCCCCGAGGCCTGCGCCGCCGCATGATCGGCTGCGTTGTAGGGCATCGGGGTCAACAACCGGAAACCCAGGGATTCCACATCATCGAATGTGCTGCGGGGCAGAATGATCCGGAACGGTGCCGACGCGGTACGATCAATCGTTTCCGATGCATCGTAAAGCCGGAATTTTTTGCCGGACGGAGAAGTGAAAAACCGTTCCGGACCCGGCTCGGATTCTGGCAATCCCCAGTCGACCAGATGGATCATAACCGGCCGGTCGCCCTGATCGTCCGGGATTCGCCAGAATGCATAGACTCCCCCGTTACCGCCTTCGATTTGCAAAGCGGACGTTTTTTCTTCCGGGAGCCCCGGCCCGATTGCTTTGAATTCCCGGTATCCGCCCCAGTTTCCTGCCTGGACAAAGGCGGTGAGATCGGCAATATCCTGCGGGTCGGCGAAGTAACGGGACTGCCCGTCCGGGGACTGGTCGAAGACATCCCAAGGCAGCTTGGCAAGCATCCCGCATGCGTACGAGGTGGCGATGACTTTACGTAGCAACGCGGTTTTTGCCTCGGGGTCAGTTTTTTGGGATCGGGTTTTGGGCGGACCGAAAACCTGTATTTTGCCGAGTNNGAGTGCCCTCGCCGCCTGCGACCGCTCCCAGAAATGCACCGGATGAGCCGTCTGAATCATCAGTTCCGACATCGCATAATCAAAAGCCCGATGATAAGGCTCCCACATTTGAAGCGACGAGTTGTTGCATGAAACCGTCAGTTTGGTATTGGCAACATAGTTTTTTATTTCCGCAATCATGCGTTCCCAAAAATCAGTGGTGATCTCTGTCCAATACCGGATCCAGTACGGTTTGATTGGATCCTCAAAACGGGCAAACGAATCACCGACAGGAGCATGGCGCTCACGCAGATACGCGGCATAGTCGAACGAATCCACATCGCTTATGCCAAGCGTTTTGCGTGTTTCAACGGATGTGTTTTCTTTGAGCCAATCTCTGAAACCGGCAATCCCGGATGGGGAAAACCCGCCGCCGTAACGGGCGGCGGCAAAGACCGGCGCTTCGGCTTCATCGCGCTGGAGAGTCTGTGCGCCCCAATCGATGACTTTTTTCCAATAGGCCAGATGATAGGCATAATATTCTGGATTGGACGGATCGCCGATTCCTCGGAAATGATCCCAGTTGCGCATGTGGGGCTGAACAATCGGCTTTCCATCCAGGTCCATCATATTCGCATCGAGGGGTTGCGGGGGGAAATGATGAATGGATTCGTGCATACTGGCAGACCCGGCACCGCCAAACAGCACGCCCATCGATTGCACCTGTTCGATACACTTCCGGTTTCGCTCGTCAAAATCGATATACGTCCACTCCAAGCGGGTGACATGAAAATCCCGGATCGCTTGAAAAACATCCATTTGCGATCCGGCCGGCACTTCCCGGAATTCCAGCGTGCGCATGATGATATCGTTTGCGCGAGGCCCGACCGTCTCCGCATGGAGCATTCTCGCCATCATACAGCAAAGTATCACGATTCGACTACGATGAGACCCTCTCAAATACACACGCCCTACCTTTCCTCTTCGCGCTTCTTTAGACATTTTTCCTTTGATTTTCATGATTTTGACATCCTTATCCTGCTATTTTTATTATGGGCGAGTTTGTATCCTTAAAAATCGTTGATGGCCTGAAACAGAGCCTCAATATTTGCCGGAGGGATGTCCGGAAGAATGGCTTCATGGCTTGGAGAAATAATCAGCCCGATTGGGAAGATACTCTGCAGTTCACGGGCTTTTGCACGGACCTCGACCGGCCAGATGTCATCGCCTATCTTCTGTTTCAGCTGCACCATATCGGTCACTCCAAAATGGCTATAAAGCGCAGCTAACGTGTGCTTGTCTGGAATTCCCAGAACTGGCCAGACAGTCCACTGGCTTGCGCTCAATTGTTGCAAAAAAACGTTCCCGCGAATTCATGATTACATTCCTTTCTCTCCGACACTAATTTGAATCGGGTTTGCACGTAATCTTCCGCACTTCGATACCGCATTTTTTAGGATCGATCATGATGGCAAGATTCAAACTGTCTGCTTGAACCGGCAACGCCCTGTCTAAAGCTTTGGCAAGTCGCCATTCTCCGTCTACACCGAGCGCAAGACAGGATGTCTTAGACTTCAAGTCATACCGGACGCGGAGCAAACTCCAATCGCCATTGGCAAAATCGCCGGGCAAGACTCCGCCAAGCGGAATCCGAGACAGATAAACGGTGCGTTCACCATCCAGCAACAGTACTTCCAATCCATCAATGCTACCTTCGATGAGGCGGAATTCGATTTCCGCAGTGAATGGGGTCTCGGCAGGATGGAAAGCACGACTGGTCCCGACCCAGACCAGCCCCGGGTAGCCGACACTGGACTTGTGCACAGCAACCGCACCATCCAAACCACGCTCATAGGCAGGGGTATATTTCATCTCTGCCAGAACCCGATGGCGCAATGCCTCCAGTGAGGTTTTCGTAGTCACGCCGTCAAAATTGTGTTCGACCAGATAACTCCGGAATCCAGTAAAAAAGGCATCACTGAAATCCCCGCCATATTTCCAGACACGATTCAGCATACCGCAGACATCATCGAAATGGATCCCTTGCGCCCCCTTATCGATCCATGCCTTTTCGCGGTCGATCAAACCGTTGCGGTAGTCGACCGAAGAGAAGGAGGCCCCGTAGCGCGGCGGATTCCAGTCCGGGCGAATCAACATGGGCAGTCCGTTGGCATACCGCACCCAGCCGCTCCAACCGGCCGGTCGCGTGAAGATTTCGGTGGAGTTGTCGACCGGTGATCCGGCGGGGGTCATGTACGCGTGCAGGAGCCCATCGCTGCCGTGAAAAGCCATGTGGTGCGCCTTGGCATAGGCCAGCGTTTTCAGGCTATGATCATATGACCAGGTTATGCGAGTCACATGGTAACCGTCCAGCGGGTCGGTGCCCGAGGCCAAGGACTCGTCCACCCACGACGGACGCTTCCAGCGATCATCGAACCGGATCATGCGCATCAGTGGAATCTCTGACTCCTCCAGACGGCTTCGGAAATCCGGGCGTTCCGCTCCGGGGAGCTGCATGGCTTCACGCGTGTGAACCCGCAGCAAAGTCCATGCATGCATATCTTTTATGTCAACCTTCGCAGATCCGTCCGGCTGCACGAACCATTCCACCGTCGTTTGCGGCTTCCCGGACCATTGTATGGATGCAACATCCAACTCGCTGATTTTTTCCGCAGGCAGCCAATCCGGATCTATGCGGAAACTCAATGTTTCATTTCCAGCCGACGTTGCCTGAGTCGGACACAGGATATGGAAAACAACCGGAGCCGTGCTAGGTTTTGAGGAGACACGGGCCACCGGAGGAATCATTTTAGAAGAAGCTTCATGGATTACCCGGACCGGTGCCCGCACCGGAATATCGCTGATTTTTCCATCCAGACGTTGTGTCGCGACAGGACGGCCAAACAGTCGGTCGCCGCCGAAATCCACAGACACGCTGTCTTTCGTCCGGAAGCGAACCAGAGTCGGGATTCCTGTCTGAAACAGACGGTTCAGCAACGGTTCCAATGCAGTCTGGTTCTCCACGCCGTCCGATCCGTAGGGGACTTCCAACAGGTACCAGAGCGCCGGCACATATCCGTCAAAATAATCCGCATGGTCGTGAATCAATTGGAAAACAGGTTGATGTCCCTTCAATGAACCATAAAAACGATTGGCCTGACTGCCGTCGTAAAGACACCACGGAATATGCATGTGTGCTCCCATGGCATAGGCCAGTCCGGTTCCGAACGCATAGGCTTCGGGATCCTCATGCGCGGACCACTTTGCATTGGAGTCGGCACTGGGCATGACCATGTTTACCGTTCCGACCGCTTCGGCCAACGCCGCGACAGTCAGGAAATGCCCGGGGTTGTCCATGGCGCCAAGCACGTCCATCTCGGTGTTGAGATAATCCAGGTTGCGGGCAATTTCAACCCAGCGACCGTTGTGGAAACCCCCGGCCAGATTCCCGGAGAGAATGATGCCGGGATCCGTGATCCGTAATGCCTCCGCAACCCCGGATACCAGGTTAAGCGTCGCTTTAAAGTGGTATGCCTCGAAGGCACGGACCAACGCGGTTGGCTCGGTTCGCTTGAGTACCACGCCGCCGGCAACCATCAGCTGATCCGCCTCCTTCAGGTCGTGCCGCAGATCAATACTCACAGGTCCCGCTGAATTCGAGGTTGCAGTCTGGGCATGCAAAGACCCTGCCCCAAGCGCTAAAAGAGATGTTAANNCGAGCCAGCCCCGTTTCTTCCACGAAGATCCAAAGCCCGGAAAATACGGCAACTGCAGTTTGTAATCATTTGTTCTCCCGCATAAAAAATGCGGTGCGGGAACGACCGGAAAATCTGTCAGACTTCTTTTCATTTTCTACGTCCTGTTTGTTCTACAACCCGTCAAGAAACGGAATCGGCATCCGCCGGCACCCTATCGGTCATGCAAAGAATTCGCGGCATAACGCCCCGGCTTCCGCAGAAAGTATGGCTCGATTGTAAAGCGCATACCACAGAATGTTCGGTGCAATGCGCAGCGCATCCCCGTTCGGGCTCTGAAAAAACCGATGAAACAGCCCGAATCCGAACTGGCGTGTCTCGCCGCCATCGTCAAATATCCCGTTAATGACCATCGAGATTGTTTTTGGGCCGCCATCGATGATAATCACCGCATGATTTTTCTGTGAAAGATCCAGCGGGTCGGTTGAACTCCAGCGAGATTCGGACCGGCCATCACACAGGATCAACTCAAGCCGCCGCGTACGCGTCAGTGCAACACAGAAACCACGTCCGTAGACCGTGCGATTGTCGAGAAGAATTCCGCAAGGAAGGTTCGCCGGCAGCCCCAGTTCGATGCTGAACCCGTTCCGAGTATCTTTACCGGAAATAACCTCCCATCCGCCTTCACGGTCATAAAAAACCGGCAGCTTCCCGTCCGCCCCGATCCGGTCTCTGGCGGCAGGCAGCTCAGTATCAAATACCCGGCGAACGATTTCGACAGGAACTCGGTGCATGCGCGCAATCTGTTTTTCGGTTTCGGAAAACAGAAGCGAGCCATCACCCATCTCCATCAGATCCGGATAGGACATTCTGCGGGTAATGTCATCGGTGTAGAGCAGGATTTCCGGCTGGGAAAACACAAGCACTCTGCCTTCCGGGGAATCGGCCTCCGTCGCAGTGCAGAACCAGATCGGATTGCGATCTGCATAGGATTTCCCGCTGTGATTGTTCATCCAGTAAAAATAACGCCCCCCCGAAAGCTTCCAGATAAAGTTGGCAGAGCGGGAGTTTTTCATTCGTCGCCCGTCGGCATAGCGCATGTAGTCCGGCGTGCTCCAAGTATGCCCTCCGTCACGACTGTAACTGCAAGCGGAATAGCCGCTGACCGTACGAAACACCGTGAAGAAGCTGCCATCGCTCAACACGACAAAACTATGCTCTTCAGCAATCGGTCCGGCCCCTTCTGGAGCGCGAATGCCGACGTCGCCATCCGGCAGCGTCTGCCAGCGGATTTTTTCCGGATCAGGTTCCGTCAGAATGTTTTCACTGCAGAGCAACGCCCCCTCAGAACGGGTGAAAAAATCGACACCAAACCCTCCGACCTTGTGCAACGGGACATACCCGTTGCCGTTGTGACAGAAGGCTTTTCCAACCGTCCAGAAATAACGGATTTTTCCGGCGGAGCTGTTTTCGCGATCGATTTCAAATTCGCGAACCGGAACCGTATATCTTTCCGATGACCAGCTTCTGCCGTGATCATCCGAGTATTTAAANNAATCGACCCGACGGCACCATCCGTCTGGATAGGCATCTATATCTCCGGGCACCTTCCGGATGTTGTCGGTGTTGTGGTTATAAAACGCATAGATGCGCCCCGAATCGGCTTTGAACATAACAGCATAGGACGACTCCACCCCCGAAGGCGACTCAAGCGCTACCGGGATCTCCCATGTCCGGCCGTCGTCGCGACTCCGGATGCTGACGACACGTTGCCCGCACTCACCTTCGGCACCATCTCCCGTGGTGCAAATCAGCACGAGTGCTCCGTCGTCGGCGCGAAGGAAATAGGGTTGATCCGCATAGCCGCTACTGACCGGTATCACCGATCCGTTCTCCAGAAGCCTCCAGTCACTCCCTTTGTTCCACTGATCATCTGTTATCTTATGCTTCAAATTCATGGCGGTACATGCTTTCAACAAACTGGGCTTCATTCACTCATCCTCCTTCGTGACTCTAAGCAAGATGACGGATAAAGAAGAGATTCTTCTGTTTACCAAAACGGACACATTGTCACCTAAAATGAACTTATCTCCGGGTAACGCAGGAACATGCGGATGATAATTCGTATCAATTGATGATGCGCACATCATGAATCCGGCTTTCAGCATCCTTGCCCAGTCGCAGATAAACCGCATTCCAGGAAGTGCATTGTGCCGCATCAAACGGGGTGCTCCAAACCGTTCCTGCCGCATCAAACGACATCGGGACAAAGCAACCGCCATCTGTCGAAACGGACAAACAGACCGTTGCCGTCTGCAAATTCAGCTCGGCCCGAACGGTATAGATCGATNNATGATGCAATGTTGTTCGACGAAAAGAAGATGCCACTGGAATCAATCCCAACGTTAACCCCCACGACATTAGCAGCATAGCTTCCCAATCCGCCATGCGCCCGACTCAGAACGGTGTTGTTCGTGTCCGGAACAGAGCATGTCAACTCGATCGAAACCGCCAGATTGGTATCAATCGGGGACGAAAACGAATGTTTGGCACGGGCATCGTCGTTGGTTACCCCTTGAACCGAAAACCCATACGCGCTGCTAATAACTACAGGAGACGCACCATACCAGCTTGTCCATCCGTTTTGTCCGATCAGATCGGCTGAGTGGGCATCATAGCCGGCCTCAAAGTCTTCTTGCCACAAGAAGCCGGCTTTAACAAACCGGACGGCATCCGCGCGAACATGCTCACTGTTCCCGGCGGAACCGGCATTCAGCATAATATATCCATTTGTTCCCTTATTGAAATAATAGGTTCCAAGCGACTTCCACGAATAATAGGGGCCGCTGCGCTGATTGATAACCCGGTCAACCGAGCCATCTGCAGACACGACCGTGTAAACAACACTGGTTGTCATCTGATCGCTGATATACTGCATTTGCCAGACATACACATCATAGTAGCCGGCACATGTTATATCCGGTGTCCACGTTGCAAAATTCGTAGTTGAACCGTTACAAAATCTCGATCCCCGCGTCGACTCGTCGTCCCACACTGTTTTTCTTCGCCCTGCACCTGAATCAACCCAAGACCCGATTTCCTTAAAACCGGCATCATAATTGTCGATAATGATATCTTTTCTGAAATCTGATACCGGTCGAGTGAACCCAAAGCTTAAGGGAAGGCTTGAGGCCAAGCCGATATCTGACATGACCATCGCATTCGTGTTGAAGCTCGACAGCCAGCTCACATTGGCAAAAACCTGATTGGTATTCCCGTGGGGTGAAAAATCTTTTCCCTCACACCAATCACTCACCCAAATGTTTCTAAACGACTGCCATACGGTCGAGCCCGGCCAATCCGTATAGACACCTTTCGGAAGAGCTGTGTCGTTCTGGCCGATAACAGACTGAATGTCATTTATATAAATATTTTCAAAGTAATTGGTATAGGGCCGTGTCCCGTCAGTAATGCCAGCCATATGGAGTGCGCTTCCGTCTCCGCTGTCCTGCATGCACCGCTCCATACGGCAGTTACGGATCACGTTATCTGTGGACTTCGGGACACTGGAAAATCCCTCAGCATCCATCAGACAGTTGCCCCGCAGCGAAACGGCATATCGGGCAGAGTCGTACAGTTCGCAACGGTCAACCAGACACGACTCGGTGTTCATTAAATCAATGCCGGCGGCGTAGAGGGAAAGATTGCCGACATTCCGAACCACACTGTTGCTGATAATACAGTCCCTGATCAGGTCAGATGTGCCAGAAAACCGGTTACACATCACAATCCCGCTGACGCCCGTATTTTCAACCAAGGAGTTTTGAACAACAAGCTGATCATTATGGCCCACGGCCAGAATGCCGTGACGTCCGGAATTTTTGATATGACACCGATCAAACCGGATGCCGGAGGTGTTTTGGAGTTTAATCACTCCAAAATCATCTTTTCCCCAACTGAACGTCCACCACTGCCGGGCCGGAACAACCGCCGCTGTATCGCAGAAGGTTATTCCCGAAAAATTCAATCCCCGAACAACGGATGTGCTATTGGTTCCTTTGATATCGACCAGTGTCTTGAGTGCTGGGACGGAGATGTCTTTCGATGCCGGGTTGCCGGGCGTGCGGGGACGGTAATACAGATATCCCGTAGACGAGTTATAATAAAACTCGCCATTCGCATCCAGAAGCTCCAAAGCCCCGCTGACAAAGTAGCGGGCCATGGAGCCGATCGTGGTCTGATCCCCTTCGTTATCGAAGTTAATCAGGTTTGTGTTTGTGACAACACCGGTGATATCGCAACTCCACAGGTGCCAATTGTCCACTCCAAACGGAAAGATAACAATATGCTTCGCATTGATCATTTCCGGCACAAAGTCCTCTGAGGCATAGGAAATCCAGGAACGGTTTGTGTTCGACGCCAGAACGTCCCCGTCCNNGCCTGCGGGTACAGTGCATTTGCTCCCCGATTGGGATAACGGGCCTCAATTCCTCGAACATCCCCTTCGTAGAGCGTATCAATATCGTGTCCGGTGCCGATCTGGATTTTCCAGATTCCATTGGTGTAATAAGTCCAGTCCCCGCTGTTCGTAACCACCGAACGGCTTTTCAGCACTGTGGTTCCAGCAGATCCCTGTGCGACATAGGTGATAGTGTAAGGAGACGGCAAAGTGTCACGGAGATCGAATTGCAGTGTGGCATCCTGCTCATAAATGCCCGGCGCCAGATAGACTGTAATCCCTTCCGAGAAGCCCTCGCTGATCATGCTCCGCACAGCATCCTGCGCTTTTGCAACGGTTTGCCACGGATGACCAGAACTCCCATCCCCGACCGAGTCGCTCCCGTCCGGCGAAACATACAAGGGCACAGTATTGGTTCTGGCAGTCAGTAGCATCAAAAAGCACAGTGATTTTAACATAAAAGATACCTTTCCTCTCCATCCCAACAGGCTCACCCCATCAACACACCCAGACTCACGACAACAGTCTATCGTCACCGCAAAGTGGCCGAAAACAATAGTAATCCACTTTTACGGTCGAACCGTTATGCTTTCCAGACACAATGGATGTGTCAAACCAGAATCGATCCACCCCAGCCGCCCGGCACAAGGTTGCACATCATTCCGCCGTGCGGACCGTTTCCAGCAGGTGCATGAAGGGGATGACCACCAGTACCAGCAAGGTTGCCGGATATTACATTGTATCAAGGNNCCTCAAAGTATTTGTGCAGGGCACCGCCTGAACGCACCACCGTGCGCGGATCGCTCCAGTCAAAATCCTCCGCCGCCAGCGGCGGACTGATGGCATTGAAATGTTATCTGTAGTTAAACGTATTGATTTCTTTCACGTCCAGTTTTGCGAGATAGCCGGCACCGGCGTTTGCCTTGAGGTATTCCATGCAGTACTCGCAGAAGCATCCGGCACCCCGTAGTCGTACTGAACCGCTGGTTCATCTCGCTGCATCCCTGTTGCGCCACCTCGATGTGCTATTTGAGGTACTGAAGGTAACCGGCCTGGCCGACGGAATTATTCACACAGCCCGGCGACTGCGGATGCGCCCAGTACCGTATATGCCCCGGAATGACCGGATAGCCGTTGCGGTCGACGATGTTACATTTTTTGATGTGATTGCCGCCCTGATCGCCCACTGCACCAACGTGCCGCTGCTGGCATTGGACGCACCAACAAAAATACGTCCGCTCTTTTGGGTGTGCCCGATTTTTTCCAGATCGTCCGCGAGGCTTTCTGAATCTTCACTGCCGGGCTCATAGACTTCCAGATACGACCATTCCCCAGGCGGGTCACATGAAAGTCGTCCAGCGCCTTGAAGTTGTCCTACGGATCACTGCTGTTGTGCGGACGGAAGCGTAAGGTGCGGATCTGCACATCGGATGCGCCGAGCGCCCAATCCCGGCGCTCACGCGGAATCGCAACCTCCTAAACCTTCTGTGAAAACAACGAACCATCCTGGTGAGTGTAGTCAACCATTTCTTAATCACCATTCGCTTCTTCAGGTTTTGAACTGCCGTGACGCCGGGTTCTTATTTGCGATCCGGCAGCGCCTTGCTGCTGCGCTTCTCTTTATAATTCCAATAGCCGGTAAAAACCTTCAACGGATCATCGGTTTCCGGATCGGTACCCGGAGAGCATTTCCACTGCCAGAAATCCTTGAACAGTTCGCCGGGGTCAGGGATAGCTCGTCTTTCCCAGTACTTCTCNNATCCGCGAACCATGCATCGTAGGCGCGTTGCATCTCCTGCACGACTTCCGGATGTATTGCTGACAGATCAGAGGTCTCAGCCGGATCCGCGTCCAGATCAAAAAGTTTCGGCGGCAAGGTTTGCACCGATCTATATTCCGGCAGGTCGGAGTCGATTGGCATTTCCCATGGCAGCGTCACACTGCCGCGCTCGAACGAGGGATTGTCTCGGCCGATATCTTTCTCCATGGTGGTTTTCTCACCCGGCCAGTAAAGCTTCCACTTACCTCGCCGGATGGCTGCGTCGGAGTGCGCCACCGGGGTGTAGCGGTTTTTCTGGAAGCAGAGGTCTCTGTTTTCCAAGCTCTGGAATTCCGCATCCGGTTCTTTCGAATCCTTGGAACCTTTCAAAAGCGGCATCAGGGTTTTCCCGTCGAGCGGTTTGGCGCCGTCTGGTGCAGAGGCTCGGGTGAGACTGAAAAGAGTCGGCAACCAGTCGCATCCGTGAATCAACGTGTTTTCGACNNCGTGTACCGGGCCATGAAACGATCGCGGGCACACGGATGCCCTCTTCGAGCACATTGCCTTTGTTACCCTGCAATCCGGCATGCGGGCGCATCTGATCTCCGCTGAGCTGCGCGCCGTTGTCAGAGGTGAAAACAATGATGGTATTGCCAGCAATCCCGCAAGTTTCCAATGTCTGGAAAACATCTCCAAGACCGGTATCCATCCGTTCAATCATTGCGTAGATAGTGGCAACGGTATCGGAATATTTTCCGGCGAGACGGGTTTTGTATTTTTCGATCAGATCCTGCGGCGCCTGATACGGCGGGTGCGGCGGGTGATGGGCAAGAAACAGCGCAAAGGGTTCTTTTTGCTCGGCACACTGTTTGATAAAGGCGCAGGCTTCCTGATTAAAGACATCGGTCATATAGCGGCCATCATGCGGCTCCATGACATCGTTGCGCTGCAGATCCCAGTTCCAGTAATCCTGCTGGCCGTTGGCAAAGCCGTAAAACAAATCGAACCCGCGCTTGTGCGGTAGGTAGTCATTGCAGTAAAGCCCGTTGTGCCATTTGCCGATCAGTGCGGTAATATAGCCAGCCGATTTGAAATAATCACCAAAGGTTTTTTCAGACAAAGCCNNGCGATTACTGGAAACATCAATAGCGCCGGTACGGTGGTTGTAACGTCCGGTCAGCAACGCGGCCCGAGCCGGAGCGCAGAGTGGCGACGGACTGTAATAATTTGTAAAGCGGATTCCATTCTGAGCCAACCGGTCAATGACAGGCGTGTCGATGAACTCGTTGCCATAGCAGGCCAGATCTCCAAGTCCCAAATCATCCGCTAAAATAAACAGTATATTCGGGCGGCCCTCCACCGGCACCGCACCTGCAGACGTCAGCCCGCAGTAGACAGCCGACAAACAGACTGTTCTGGCAAAAAGGCTACGCATCGGCAGCTCCTTCGGTTTCGGTAAACTGCGGCAGCTTGAGAAAGGGAATTATTACGAGAATCAGCAGCGTCACAGCCCCGCCCACGACAAAGGTCCAGGTATAATCCAGTATCGACTGCACATATCCGCTGAGTGCCATCGGAATGGTGAAGCCAACGTTCATGAGACACATCGAAATCGCCAGAATCGACGTCTTATTCCGTCCCGATACCGTGGCGGTGATGTGCATATAATAGAAAAGCACACTGAAACTCAATCCGTAGGAAAGCGACTCCAGACTGGAGCCGACTATGACCCCGCTGTTGAGTTGCTCACCGAAAACAACAATCGCATGACCAGGGCATCTCCATGAAAGGACGGCATAGATGAACGCCGGCACACTGGCAAAGAACGCCAATGGCAAAAATGTCCGTTTCAGACCGATCCATTTGATGAGGTATCCTCCCAGAACACCACCAACGATCGTCCAGGGAATATCAGTCAGGATGCTGTAGAGCGGAATCACGCCGGCCGGCGAGTTCAGCCCGGAGGCATCGACCGGATCGAGCAGCCAGGTGTTCCGCAACACCTGCACAAAACCCATTCCAAACCGAAACAGCAAAATGAGCGCAACCATCCAAACTACCCGTTCCTGCCGGACATATTCCACCAGCGTTTCCTTGAGCGCAAATTTCTGATGCTTAACCGGCTGATCCTGTTGAATGACCGGAACCATCCATTTATTGAAGAAAACAGCCCCAATCAGAATGACCGCCGTCAGTAGATAGGCGAAGCCGAACCCGATATGGAACCCGGTCTTATCGGTCGATTCCACCCCGGTGGCTCCGTAACGCGCAGCCAGCTTGGTAGCGGCCATCATCAGCCCCATCACCCCGGTAAGCATGCCGAACCGAATCGCCGTGGTTTTAATGCCAATAAACTGAGCCTGCAGCGATGGATCCAGCGCCCGGATATAATAGCCGTCGGCAGAGGTTTCATAAGCGGCGCTACACAAGGCAATCAGAGCCAGAGTCGCACAAATCGCCGCGAAAAGGACCATCGGTTCCAGCGGGAGAAACAAGATGCCGCCGGCGACGGCAAGCAACGCCGCACCGACCGCCGCCGCAATCAACACCAATCGCCGTTTGGTGGTGGCACCATCGAGCCACGGCGCATAAAGAAACCGTAAGGAAACAATGAACCCAGCGAGGCTGATCAGACCAACCAGCTCGTTAGAAAACCCAAGCAGTTTGACGAGATTTTGCGGAAACAACTGAAGGAAGCCGTTAAATAGTCCAAACGGAACATAAATACTAAAAACCCACACCCACGGAGATTGCTTGATTACACGCATTGCCTTCCCTTTCTACATAACAGATATCTTTAACGACTCTGCCGGACAGCATGAGACGTCTCACCATTTGATACTTTAGAAAAATCAACATTCCCGCCGACAGCCAGACAAAGTTGCAGAAACGCAGAGAGAACAGTCTGATTTTTCAGCAAGATCATAACGGTTAAACCTATAACTCAGGTTGCGGTGTCTTCTCTGACGGATTGCTGCACCCGCTCCGTATTTGCGGACAGGATGGTCTGCCTGTACCCGGATGGCGTTTGACCTGCCTGACTCAGAAAATACCGGCAGAACTGGCTGGAATTGCTGTACCCTAAGGAAAGTGCAATATCTTTAATCGAGCGATCGGTCGTGGCCAGCCAGCGCTTTGAAAGCTCTATCCGCTGCACTCTAAGGTAATGCCCGATCGAACAGTGATAAATTTCCTGAAAAATGCGATTAAGATGCCGCCCGCTGTAATGAAAGTGTGACTCCATATCATCCAAAGTGACCGAGTTTGACAGGTTATCATCAAGAAACACTTTCATTCGCTGCGCCAGATTACTCAGTGCGGCCTGCGAGTTATTGCCGGCATCCATGAATCCGGCCGGCCACGGATTAACTTTCGCAATCAGTTCACCCAGAACAATCTGGGAGAAGCCCGAAAGAATCGGCCCGAATATCTGCGCCGGGTAGTTTTTCCCGGCCATTTGCCAAAGAACAGACTCCACCTGCTTCTGAGATGAAGAGGCTTCAACCAAAAATCCAGATGCAACTATGTACTCTTTAAACTCATTAAGAATCTGTTCGCCGGTAGCGTCTTCGGCCGTGATTTGAACTTGCCAACTATGTGTTAACAAAGGCGATGCCTGCATTGTCCATCCGTGTGTAACTTTCGGTGGTAGAACCACATACTGAGTCGGCAACGGCTGAAATGAATGCGAGGAAGCCTCCACGGAGTATTCGGCACAACCAGAACAGACTCGCGAAATTTCCCAATGCAAGTGCGCGTGATTGCCGATTGTACATGCTCCGCCTTCTATAAACTTGTAGTAGAAATGTGAGTGCAGCAACAAGTGAGGAAAGCGGATCATAAAATTATCCAGCACGGCGTTTTCAACCGCCCGGTTTCTCAACAGAACCGTATCCGTATCGATATAGGATCCGGTATCTTGCGAAGAAATAATCCGTTTTTTACGCTTTGTTTTTCTCTTCACCATGCCCATTAAACTCCGTTTGGGGAATTATCTCAACCTGTTCCTATACACATAAAGGAAGAAATCACTGCCTTTTCCGGACATACTATACCCATTGTACATGAAAAAATTCACCGCGAGGTTTATCCAACCACTCATAGGTGTGAGCCCCAAAAAAGTCGCGCTGAGCCTGAAGCAGATTGGCCGAACCACGAGCGCGGCTTCTAGCGTCCATTTGCCGGTGTCCTTCTGTCCGGCTGTATCCAAAATATAATCAACCGGCTGCGCCCCGTCTGCATCGTGAAATGCCAGAATATCTCCGGTGATCCCAATCAGGATNNGGAACGAGTCGAGCTCACCGCGATTCCACTCTTTAAAGACATCGGCCATCTCACCGTTGGACATACCGAGTGCGTCGCGCATGAACTGATAGACTTCGCAAATCAGTTGCATGTCGCCATGCAGATGCGTATATCCCCATGTCAGATTCTCTGACGCAAACATCATAACCAGATTCACGGTCACCAGAGGAGTCCCGGGGCGTCCCAGTTTTCGTTGTTTTGACTCTGCGCGGCTCAGCCAACGGCGATAGAGGTGGCAGGCCGAACAACCAGCATCGCAGCGGCGATGTCATGGTCGATCAGCACACCCAAACGAATGAGTTCTGCTCGCTCCGCCTCAGTCGGAATAATCTTGGAATCATCGATACAGTTTCGAACATCTCAGCCTGAAAGGCCAGCAACTGGAGCCGGGCATCGTATCGAGGCATGAAAAGCCGCGCCAAAAGAATGAAAATCACGTGAAATATACTCTGCAAACCGTTGTCCTTCGTTTGAGTCCTTCTGGATTGATCCGATTGATTATCAAAGGGTTAGGTGCCGCTCTTCGTTTTCGCATCCCTCTGAAATTTAAAGAATTGAAAAATTTACCGAAACAGAGCGAATCCAGCCACCCCAAAGCCGGATTTGAGAGCGGAAAATTCTGGATTGAGCGGTTTGAAATGATGTTCCNNTGGGGACGAAAACTGGGTTAAGTTCGTATTTCTATCCAGTAAGGAGGTCCGAACTGGATGAACGTCTAAAAATAGAAAATGGAGCGATTTCTTGCAGAATTTAGCCGGGAGGTTTTTCAACACGTTGGAGCAGATCGGCTTAAGTCCGAAGTTTCTATTTTCGCATTGCCATCCTGATCGACACCGATCTGAATGGAGAGTGCTTTTAGAGAGGTTCGTATTGCCGTCCAGTCGCACCGACCACCCTTCTCCCCTATTCATTTTCCTTCAAAAGCTCACACATGACATCTGCCGCACGCCGACCGACCTCTTTTTTTCGCCGTGGATGGATGTCGTGCAAGTCACCCAAATCTCTGATGTCCACGATCCCGGCAAAGGCCGTCTGCTTTGCCACAGATGCCTGCATGTTCTGGATACCGGCCCAACCGGCACGTCCATCCTCCGTTCCCTTGTCAAAAGCAGGCAGCTGGATGATCACAAACGGAAGACGTGGAGAGTTCCAATGGTTTCTCCAGGAAGAGATTAAGTTAGACAACCACAGGTCATACTCCTGACTTCCGGCATCACTTTCGCCCTGATACCACAATATGCCGCGAATCGGCAAATCGCCAAAAGGCTGAATTAGTTTTTCATAGAGTGAGGCAGGAACGGCCCTTCCCAGTTTCCATTTATAAAGCCGGTGCTGGCCCCATGGACGGAAATCCGCAGCGTCTTCCTCGGCAGCTTTTAAAACTTCCGGGTCATGAGCCAACAGTCGTTTTCTTCTGCCGGCTTCAGTATCCGGAAACGTATCGACAGGAACCCATGCCTCAATCGCTGTTCCACCGCGTGCCGCCACAAAAATCCCGACCGGCGCATTCTGTCGCAAAGCCATTTCGATCGCAAAGAAAACTGCTACAGCGGAAACATTGCTTACACTGGAGGGATCCAGAACCATCCAGGATTTCCCATCAAAATACCGGATATCAACCGTTCTGATATCAGCAACCACCTCATCCGCCTCATCACTTTTACTGACGGGAAACGCCATGTTGGACTGTCCCGAGCAAAGCCAGGTATCACCGACCGCTACATCAGTAAATTTTCGGGTTTCGGTTACCGGGCCCAGACTGGAAGAAACTATCAGTTCACACGGACCTGAATCATTCGATAGCGGAGCGAGAGTCACCGACCACTGACCCAAGTCATCTGTTTTTACCGATTTGGTCTTTCCGGCAAATGTAACTGTGATATCAGCCCCCGGAGCGGCTCTCCCCTGCAACCGGCAGGGCCGGTCCGCCGGAAGCATCATATGATCATCAACCCATATCGGTAATGTTAAGTCTCCGGCAAATACGGCATAATTGAAAAAGACAATCAGATTTATCATAACCAACAGTATTTTCTTCATAGCATCTCCTTTAGATCGTTTTGTTGTTTGTTGAAACGTACTCCCATACTTCGTTCATGTTTTTCTGCAATTCAGTCTCCTTTCCTTTCCAGTCCAGATAGGATTTCACACGATTCGTATCCGCATTATTGTCCGGGTGGTACATTGTACGAAAAAATATCCGGGCAGAATCAATGTCGGCAGGATCCATCCCCAGCGAACTCAATACCTGATCTTCCATCCATAAAATGTTTCGCAAGTTTCTCTCCAGCTCAACATACCTGTTTACAGCCTCAAAGCATTTCAGGTCCCGCAACGGACAAAAGGTATCCCCCTGTGCTTTGAGAAACAGGTCCGCCATAATCTGTGACCCTTTCTCTCCGGGATGGACCCTATCCAACCCGATGATCGTGGCCGACGGATCATTCTGCTGGAGTTCAGCATTCAGACGAGTCATTGAACCGTGTAGATCTATCACGTTGCAACCGTACTTCCCCGCCAATTGAAAAAGCATCTGTGAAACGACCGCCAGCCCGTCGTTGCAACCGGGATTAACCCCGGCTGCAGCGTTATGTACCAGCGTTTGATCATAAGGAGATGGAGTCAAAACGATACAATGCAGATGCTTTTCCAAAACCCGACGAAGTATTTCCTCCATCGATTTTTCATAGGTATCCAACGCCTGTTTCCGGGCGGCCTGATCTTCTGGAGCGTTTGCAANNTCATTCATGCCGAACATAATGACAACCGCATCTACATTTTGACTGAAGACGTCACGCGCCAGACGATTCAACGCGCCGGCTGCAGTATCCCCGGAGAAACCTGCATTGATAAAGAGCGGCGGATTTTCGGAGAATCGGTTTATATAATGACACCATACATACTGCCACCATGTTCCATAATGAACGATGCTGTCCCCAAAGAAAGCTACACGATCACCCGGTCCAAATGAAGGAATCAGCCCTGCAGTCTGACAATTTTGATTAATTAATTCGGATATCTGCATATGGATCACTCCGACGCACTATCAGTTACAGCCTGATAGTCTGAACTTACCGTCAATTCTCCGGAAAACACATTGATGAACCAGGCTGCCGTGCCGTCCGGCAGATGTGCCGTCGCTCTCCAACCGTCCTGTGTGCGACTTATCGAAGCAGATGATTCGATCCACTCGCGATCCCCGGTAAAACCGTTATCTGTCGTTGAAACCAAAATCGCCCGGTCCAACGGCTTAACAGAAGAAAAGTCCACAGAGACCTCCCTATCAACGTTTTTCTGGCTCAACTGACGACACCACGGCATTCCATTCTCAACAATACTTTCTGCAAAGGCGTAGCTATCCGGCGGAGTCCATGCCTTCGGATGAGAATGTCCCATGCCAGGGATCAGAGAAACCATTCGGTATCCGGGCGACGCACAGTACGTGACAACAAGGCAGTCCATTGGGAAATGCGGATCTTCAGGCCACGAAAGCCAAAGCACAGGGATATGTACCTGCGACATTCGGAGATATGGATCCCAAACCTCCCGGTACATCCGATCTGTTCCCAACGCATCACCATACTTGTTCTGAGCATCAAACAAATGTCCACAGCCATAAGTGGGAATTGCAAATGCAAACCGATGATCAATGCCGATTGCTGTAGCTGTAATGACTCCTCCCCAGGAAATTCCCATGATCCCAACGTTATCCGCGTCAACTTCCGGAAGAGAACGCAGCAGGGAGTTGGCTAAAACCGTATCGGCAACCGCATGATACATCCACTGATCCTGAAGCGGTTTATCAGAGTCTGCATAAATACCGATCCGCTTAGGACCGCCCTGTCCATGCCGAACCCATACATTTTTAGAAACCGGAACATCCGTCTGCCCTTCGACCGCAATTGCAATAGCCGCAAATCCGCGTGCATTCCAAAGTTGCACCCATTCCTTATAGGCAGTACCTCCTCCACCGTGAATCAACACAATCCCCGGCACCTTTCCTGTCCTGTTCTCCGGAAATCCGAGCCAGGCAAACACTTTGGTCGGGGTTCCCTTCCAATTCAGCGCATCGTAATAAACAGCCTTAAGATTATCGGTTGATGCATAACCTTCCGCAGGTTGCACAGCAGGCGGAGAAGTCAACCTTCCTAATGCGAGAACCTGTTCACGCTGTGTTGTAAACATATCATCCGCCAGTGAAGAACATGTTAAAACCCAGCTGATTAAATATATATATTTGCGCATGCTCCAACCCTTTCAAACCGCCCGAATACTCACAAAATACGGAGCCATTACGACCGCTGACTCCAGATTCGTCCCGCCGGAAAACCACGCCCGGAACGTATGGGATCCCTTTTGCAGGTTCACATTGAACCCGGCCTCTTTCGAGTCATCAGCCAGATCCTGATAAAAGGAACGTTTCCCGATTTTCAGCGCCGCTCCGTACACATCTAAAGCCTTGCCGTCGCGATACCAGTCGATGGTGGAGGGCGCTAGAAATTCTTCCGGGCCGGTATCAACATCGGATCCGTCAATGCGGGCGCGAATGGCATAACCGGTTTCCTCCGGCCAGCGGCGCAGGACAAATTCATAGATTCCCTCTTTTTCTGCATAAATATTCCACCACCCCAAAGAGACCTGCCCTTTGCGCACCTGTCCCTGATGCCAGACCACATCACTGTCGTCATTGCGCATTTCCATTGTTGTCAGATCCACCTGCGGGCAGATGTCCGAACCAATATGTACCGGGGAGTCCACCTGAAACTGCCGTGAACAGAGTTCCCACCACTGTTCATAAGCTTTCCGCAGTTCCAAAACCACATCCGGATGTTCCGCCGAAATGTCACTGTGCTGCTCAGGATCAGTAGAAAGGTCATACAGTTCACGACCGCAGATCAGACGCCAGTTTTCTTTCATCACGCAGGAAAGTCGCCATTTGATCGGATGCGGAACCCGCTGCGTATCTGTTACCAGCACACGATTTTTCCAATCCCTGAAAGTAGGCTGAGTCTGCACCCCGTCATTTTTACAAGCCCTGGAAAGAGGCAAACTCATCCCTTCCACCTCAGGGCAATCGATGCCGCAAAGATTCAGAAGAGTCGGCATAAAGTCCGTGTAG
>DINM01000126.1 GCA_002423675.1 Verrucomicrobia bacterium UBA5540 | reverse complement strand
GCCTTGCGGGATTTTATAAACCCACAGGTAGCCCTGACCGCATTTTCCGCTACCCGGGTTGAGATAGTTGACTGGCGTTTCATCGACTTGCAGATACGACGTGTTGCGAAGCTCGTTGAGCAAGGCCTCGTAAATCATGGCGAGCATCTGTGCAAGTCGGTACATCCAGCCGCTCATCAGTTTGCGAGTGATCTGCACGCCAAACCGGCGTTTAAAGCTCTGCTCCTGCCGGTAAAGCGGCAGATGCTCGATATATTTACCTCGCACGATCTCGGCCAGCAGGCCGGCCGAGGCGATCGAGTTCTCGATGATCCGGTGCGGAGCCGGAGCGATGAGTGGCGGCAGAGACCGGTCATCAATGCGCACGAACTTCGGCCGGATGATCCGCCGTTTAAAGCACTGCGCCGGGGTGATATCAAGCTGCTCAAAAACCTCTTCACCGATCTGCCGGAAAGAGTCCGGTTCGGCCAAAACCTCTTCGGGTATGATCCGCTCTTCAACGACCGGCAAATCGGCGGGAGCTCCATGCGCTTGCCGCGTTTGCGCAACGATCGGGTCTGAAGGACCTCATCGACTTCCAGCGGAGCCTCAGGCGCATCCGGAGAAACTCCGTTTTCCCCGAGATCGAAAGAAAGCTGTCCGGGCAGAGTCTTTTCCGAGGAACGTCCGAACATCTTACGCAACAGCCAATCGATCCGCTGGCGCAACCGCTGGTTTTCAGCGACAAGCTTCTGGAAGTTTTCCTCAGTGAATTCCATATCGCAAACGATACGGAAAAGATATAAAAAGTAAAGATAAGACAATGCGAAAACAGTAAAAATCTACCGCTCATACCATGGACGCAGCGTTGGTCTGCGCAGATCCACTCCGTCGAGCAGCAGACCCAACGCTTCGGGCTTAAGAGAGAGCTTGGCCTGATCCTGTCCCTTCGGCCAACTGAACGTTCCCTGTTCCAGCCGTTTGGTTGAAACCCAACAACCGGTTCCATCAAAACAGAACACCTTCACCCGCGTATGGGAGCGGTTGGAAAAAACAAAAAGCGCTCCGTCTTCAGGGACTTCACCGAGCCCGCTACGGGCCATGGCATAGAGGCCATGAAAACTTTTTCGCAAATCGACTGGCGCAACCGCCAGCACCACCTTCAGATTCTGATTCATATGAAACATCGCCACCTCCTGTTGTGTTGGTGACGATGTTATCCGCTCAAATCTATCTGACCAGTGGGTCGCCTATGGGCCGCTTACGAATGAATGGCCACGCCTTGATTTTAAAACTCATCGAAGGAGCTAAATTCAAAGATGGCCTTCTGGAAATAGCCGCTTAAAAGAAGTTCAGATGGATACGCTTCTCAGCCTTCCATCCACAACATTTGACAATATCTCCCACGGATCACCTTCTTCCACAACACTTTCAGCAAACGCGTAGCTGTCCGGCGGTCTCCAGCCTTTTGGATGTGAATGCCCCATGCCGGGAATCAACGTTACCATACGAGGGCCGGGGGCAGCACGATATGTTGCCGCCAAGCAATCCGTTGGAAAATGTTTATCTTCAGGCCACGAAAGCCAAAGCACAGGGATATGTACATCCTGCATTCGAAGACATGGCTCCCAGATCTCCCTGTAAACCTGATTCGTTCCTAACGTATCACCATATCGGTTCCGTGCATCAAACAAGTGTCCACAGCCGTACGTCGGAATTGCGAATGCGAATCGATGATCGATGCCAATTGCTGTGGCAACAACCACTCCTCCCCATGAAATACCCATGACACCCACTTTGTCCGCATCGACTTCCGGCATAGAGCGAAGCAATGAGTTGGCCAGCACAGTGTCGGCGACGGCATGGTACATCCATTGTTCTTCGAGCGGTTCTTCTGAATCGTTATAAATGCCGGTGCGTTTAGGGCCAGCCCCGTCGTGTTGCTCCCAAATATTCGGAGCTATAGAGACATCGGTTTGCCCTTCGACCGCAATTGCAATAGCCGCAAATCCGCGTGCATTCCAAAGTTGCACCCATTCCTTATAGGCAGTGCCCCTCCACCGTGAATCAGTACAATTCCGGGAACCTTTCCTGTGCTATTTTCAGGAAGTCCAAGCCATGCAAAAACACGGGTCATCGATCCCTTTCAGGGCAATGCATCATAATAAATGGCTTTCAAATTTGTGGTTGAAGCGTGTCGTTCAGCAATCTGACTTACCGGTGAAATAGTCAGCTGTCCCAGCGCCAAAACCTGTGCACGCTGCGTTGAAAATTTCTCCTCAGCCTGTCCTGCAAAGGGAACAGCAAGACAGATTATAAACCACGCCAGATTCATATTTTTCCTTCTTCTTTCAGGTCCACGCATAGAATGTATTCAGCTCTTGTGTAAAACCCAATCGAAAGCACGGGTTTGTCGACTCTTAGACACCTTGTACCGTCCTGTATGCCGCCTGAATTACTTTTGTACCATCATCAGAAATGACAATTACAAATAAAGATCCGGGATATCCCGGATCTTTTTAACAATCTGATCCCCTTCTCGCAAAAGGGGATTTCCCGGAATTATCCCGGAGATTTAAGAACGAGTACGACGCGCCAACAGAGTAAGCGCCATACCAACTCCAAGCAACCCAAGGGTCGTCGGCTCAGGGATGCTGGAGACATCCTGTAAAGTCGTCCCAAATCGCATCTCATCTATATAAGTGTTGTCAGCATAACCGGTATATCCAGTTATTGTTGATCTTGTTGTCACAGCGAATATATTCAAATCTGTTGCTGAATCGACAATGGTTAGATTTGACCATGTTGCTGCCAACGTTAATCCCGTCTCACCATCTAAAGCATACCACGCTGTCAACGTATCATCACCTGTCCCTGCGCCCAGTTCGGCTTTCAAAACGATCTGACTTGTTCCAGACAACTGCTGCGCCGTTAAGGCATTTCCCAATGTATAAACATTGCCTGCGGCATATGCTGTAAGATATGAATCACCACCAGCATCAGCACTTAATCCCAGATGAAACCCTTTCAGAAAATTCTGATCAATGATTGACTGCTCTTCTCCAAACCCCATTGCATACTGTTCGCCCGCACGAAGCAACCCGGCAGATGAAACCAATCCGCTTAAATAGAACGATGAACCTGTAATTGTGGAATTTATCGGTCTTCTGGATGTTTTACTGGTCGCTCCCGAACTCGTAAGCCCTCCCATAAACTTCACAGACCCGTCCAACGCAGTCCCCGTAATACCCGCATGCGTTAGTGAGCTATCCGCAACCGTTTTCAACAACGCAGTATTACCAACCCAGCGCACAGTGTTGGTAAATCCAAAATTCCCTGTCGTTGTATATACATTATTGCCGTCGCTCGCTATACCTGTAGCATCAAGATATGCTCCCGGTGTTGAAAACGATTCTGAACTGATCAATGCCGCCGAAGCGGAAGCGCCCATCATCAGGGCTACAAGTGAAACAATATATCTTATCTTATTCATCCCAATACCTCCTTTTATCCCGTAACAATCTTCCCATAACTGAATGCACCCGCATCCATGTTTCCTCCGGTTATACCCCGCCAATGCGTACAACACAACATTTTTTTGTTAGTATTATCTAAAACCGACATCGGACTCTTCGCCACTTGATATGGATAAAGAGACAGAGGGTGAGCCAAAAGTTTCGGTGTAACCACGCCCCCCTTGAACAAAGGCGAAAGAAACCATCTAGAGCACATCACGAATGAGCTGTCGTGTCAGCTTTGTAGGGCGGGAACGGCTGAGAAAGCCTTCCCACCGCGGCGGGAAGGTCTGCGACCATTCCAGCCCTACAAATATTGGCGGCAGCTCAACCGTTAAATGCTCTAATTTGCAATCGCACATGGCACGGGCAGCTGAAATATTTTTAAAATTCAGCGACGGAAAGAACCCGCTGGAACAGGGCAACCTCATCGATGCGACCCACCCAGTT
>DINM01000016.1 GCA_002423675.1 Verrucomicrobia bacterium UBA5540 | reverse complement strand
TCAAGGCGATCGGCTGCACACTGCGAACCAAACTGCCGGATACCAAAGTGCTGATTCTGGCCATCTTCCCGCGCGGCGATGGTGCTCAGCGTGCGGACAAAGAACACGGCGCAACTTTTAATGAGCAGTGGGCCAAAAATGACAAAGCCAGTGAGCTGGCCTCCAAAATGGCCGACGGAAAGATGATCTTCTTCCTGAACATCAACAAAGCCTTCCTGAACGAACAGGGCGAACTGACTCGCGAAATTATGCCTGACCTGTTGCATCCGAAAGAAAAAGGCTATCAGCTCTGGGCCGATGCCATGGAACCGACCATCGCCAAACTCATGGGCGAAACGAAGTAATCACTCGCCGTCTTTCCAATGATTGGAAACATTTCTTCCAATCATTGGAAATCATCCGACGTAATACCATGAACCTTTGACCTTTTTGAACAGCGAGCGCTCGTGGTGGCGGTCGGCGCCGTGCGGGCCAATGAATTCGGCGATGAACTCCACGGTTCCTTCGTTATCGGAACGTCCGCCGCCGGTGGTTCCGAGCACATGCAGTCTCTGCCACGTCACCTGATTCATCCAGCTGCGGATGTCGTCGGCTAAGTCGGGCTCGCGTGTCGCAGGCAGGGTGGTCTCAACCAGATAATCGACATTCTTCAAAACGTAGGCCGTATAGCGCGAGCGCATCAGCGCCTCCGCCGTCGGCGCACTCTGCTTGCCGGAAAGCCACGGCCCGCAGCAGCTCTCAAAATTTTTCCCGCTCCCGCACGGGCATTCGATCGGGTTCATAAGGCTGACTTTGCTTCGCGCGTCAATGCGAGTTCAATTCGCAGCGCCAAGAGTGTATCCGAATAGACGGAGCTTGGAGGTCATAAGGGTGTTGAGATTCGGCAGGTCGTTCGGATAAACGGAGATGAGACGCTTGCCTTCCTGCTGATAAAGCATCTGCTTTTTGTACATGCTCATTTTGTATTGCGGCGTGTCCATGCCCCAGTACTCGATATAAATATCCAGTTCCGGCAGATAAAAGTCGGGGCGGATCTGGAACTCGCCGATGATGCGGTATTTGGCGTCGTAGCGGTAGGTCAGTCCGTGTGTGGTCAGCCATTCAGCAATCCGACGTTCGCCGCTTGATTGCACGACGGTTCCGTCGTCAGCGGTGATGGTTTTGTTCAATTCAACCTGCGTTTCGAAATTGCGCCGCTCCAGGAAAATCTCATCAAAGCAACGGTCGCAAAAGACGCGCTGAAAGGCCTGATTGGAGCGGGCGAATTCGTCGGCTGTGGTTTCGGCGTGGCAACGCTGACAGCGGTGAACGGCGGAGGCTTCGGCAACGCGCAATGCTTCTTCAATGAATTCGACTGCGGATGCCGCGTCGCGGCGGATATATTCTTTTTCAGCGGCATTCGCGGCCATATCGCGCAAATCACTGAGCCACGCCTTCGAGGCGCATCCGTACGCCTTGAGCGCCTTGATGGCATATTGCCGCGTTTGTGAATGCGGATCGCGACGGGCGACCGGCCCGAGTGCGGCGACCGCTTTGGCTTGATCGACACCCATCCATGCCAGCTTGCCGAGAGCCGATGCGCTCAGCCGCCGCACATTTGCAGAAGAAGATTTCAGCAACTCAAACAGCTCGTCGATCGCCGCCGTATTGCCTTCGCGTCCGATGGAAACCGCCCGATCCGAAAGTTTCTTTTCGAGCTGTCGATCCATCGGATTTTTCACGGTCGTTCTCCCTGTTTCAACGCGCGTCAGCAAAGTCAGCACGTACACGTCAATAGGTTGCGTTTGGGGCTCCCATGAAGATGACCTCGCAATTGGGTTGTGAGGCGAGCCCTTGTTTTGTCATGAAATCATGCACCCGAATCGCTTTTTCCTTATCTGGGAGTTCAAATTGATTCCAAAGCGTCACTGCGAGAACCCGATTCCCCTGATAAAACTGTAGTTGCTTTACGAGTGCGTATGATGCAACAGCGACGCTGTCCAGTTCATGAAATCCAAGGTTATAAACAGGATTCTTGGATATCTTTGAAACGTCCGGCGCATTGTAGATGCAGATTGAATGGTCGGTTAGAATAAAGATTCCGCGTGATCCACTGTCCGATGATTTGCCCGCGTCAGTTGCTAGATATGTACACTTAGCTGCTGCTCGAATAGATTGTTCCGGGACTCTTGTGCGCTGAGCAATCTCATTAATGGACACATTCGCACAACCCGTGAGAAGAAGGAGGAGAAAGAAAATTCTAACAAGTTTTGTTTTCATTGCTGTGCTTTGGGTGAAATTTGTCGGGCAAACCAATATGAGGCAGGAGGAGCCGTTTTAAATCTGATTCGGTGGTTTAGCTTTTTTGGATTTGATTTCGTTTTTATCTATCACGGAAAATTTAATCCATTCGCTTTTGAACCAATTTCCGGTCATTTCGCTTTTTGTTTGTATGACATAGGAATGTCCGGCCTGAGCATTAAAGAATACCTGTCCGTTGGCATAAGCTGCCCCTGTTGTATAGTACAAGTCCACCGTGCAGGGTCCTGGCTCTATCGCGAAAGTTTCCGTGCCTCGCGTGTCATCAATCCAGAATTCTTTTGTGAAAGGGTTGATCGTGGGTGGGAAAAACTTTCCGGTCGATGCGGGCGTTCGGATGCCATTAATTTTTGAGATGTCGATGCAGAGCTCTTCGCCGTCAAATTCTTCTATATGCGCAGTCTGAGAGGCTGGCTTGTTCGGTGGGGCGTATGTTGCGCATCCGTTGAGCAGAGCGACACTCGATACCAGCAGACAAACTTTCTTCAGCGACATATAGACTCCTTTCAAAAGATGAAAATAAGGGTGCTTTATAAGGAATTATTTTTCAACTCAACAAATGTATGAAAGCCCCTTTTTCCAATGGTTGGAAAAANNCTCAAAATTTTTCCCGCTCCCGCACGGGCATTCGATTGGTGTTGTCACTTCGTACATTGCTAGTCGTTATCTTTTGTGCCGTCTTTTTTCGCCAAAAGGCGGATAACGGCATGATATGTGGCTAGATAAAAGTGAAACATCCACGAGTGCCAGATGGCTTCATCATAATTACTCTTCTG
The DNA here is from genome assembly GCA_002423675.1 of Verrucomicrobia bacterium UBA5540. Taxonomy (GTDB): domain Bacteria; phylum Verrucomicrobiota; class Kiritimatiellia; order Kiritimatiellales; family Tichowtungiaceae; genus Tichowtungia. Next base: position 1,926 of record DINM01000016.1, on the reverse strand, counting down.
TTTTGGGTTGTGGTGTCGGATCGCGAAGTTGTTGGCGATATCAAAAAGAACAGACTCATCCTTGGAGTCGAGAACGCTTGATAACTTATTAGTTTTCTTCAGCCACTCGAAAACATCAGCGAGTTTGCGAACAGCTTCTCGCTTTTCTGCTGGCGTTGAATGTCGGTCTCTCCACTTTGTTAGAGCTTCCTGCACCTTATCATCCACGTTTACTTTGTCGTACGGGATAATGTCGGCATCTAGGATGTGCTGAATCCCGTGCGTTCCTAATGCTACAATTTCACCATCTTTGTTGAGTACAAATCCGCCCTCATAATTTTTTAAGAACAGATTTGCTGTATCACGAAACTCTTTTTGACCGTCTGCTGTGTTGTAGGAGTCATAATCACTATAACGGAAGCCAGTGTCGGTTTCTTTGTCGACCCACTCGCCTGGTTTTGAAACGTAGTCGTACAGAAATTCTATGGTGTCAAAAATATGATCAACGGATATTTTGTCCGAACTCCAATCTTCAATAGGGAAAGGTTGAAAGTCTAAGGCTAAAGCCGCTTCGTGTTTTATGGCGTCCGGATGTCGAGATGAGCGAGACAGATCGGCTTTTTCCTTAAAGAAATCTTTTTCCAGATACAGTCGATAGAGACTCTGCAGTTTCTGGCAGAGTTGTACGGTCGAGAGGGGCGTTTGCTTAACTCTCGAGCTGTAGTATCGACGTGTCATGTGGTATTGAAGATTTGCGGTTAGATTACATCCTTGGCGCCAGCCAATGCCGCTTCAAGCGCATCGGGGTTGCGGCCGCCGGCCTGGGCGCGGTCGGGTTTNNGCCGCCGCCGCACTGTTTGGCGATGGCGCCGACAATCTTCCCGGCGTTCTTTCCGGCTTTGACGAGATCCGGTGTGACAGCGCAGACGAGCGCGACTTTACCTTCGGAGGTTCCGCCGAGGATGGCGACGGCACTTTGGAGTTTCGGCTGAAGGGCGTCCATGACGGCACTCAAAAATTCAGCGTCGGCTTCGCCCATGTTTTCGATCAATAACCCGTCTTTGACTTTGCCCAATAATTCTTCAGCGATGGCCGGAGCCTGCGCGGCCATTTCGGCGGCGCGGGCTTTGGCGGCGGCTTTTTTCTCTTCGAGCTCTTTGGCTTTGGCTTCGGCTTCGGCCTGCGCTTTTTTCTGCTCTGCCATGAAGGCTTCGGCATATTTGCCGCAGGCGGCTTCGATACGGCGGATGCCTGCGGCGATGGAGGATTCGCTCATGACTTTAAAGAGCTGGATGTCTCCGGTGTTGCTGACGTGACAGCCGCCGCACAGTTCCATCGAGAAGCCGTTAAAGGAACCTTTGTCGCCGCCGCACTGCAGGACGCGGACGGTGTCGCCGTATTTTTCGCCGAAGAACTGCTGAATTTCCGGATGCTTCTGCACTTCGGTGAACGGCACTTCCTGTGCATAGACCGGCAGGGCGGCCTGGATTTTTTCGTTCACCAGCTTTTCGATTTCAGCGATCTGTTCGGCCGAGAGCTTTTCCGGATTGTTGAAGTCGAAGCGCAGGCGGTCGGGCGCGACCAGCGATCCGCGCTGGCGCGATTCTTTGCTGACGACCTGATGAAGCGCCCAGTGGAAGAGGTGGGTGGCGGTATGGTTGCGCTGAATGTCGGCGCGGCGTTCAGCATCGACGTCGACCAATACACATTCGCCCGGCTCGGGCGCGCGGCCGGAAACCAGTTTGGCGCGGTGGACGATCAGCTCGCCCTGTTTCTGGGTATCAATAATTTTTAATTCACCGATGGTCTTCCCATCCGAAATGAGGCCGAGCCTCCCTTCGTCTCCTAATTGACCGCCCATTTCGGGGTAGCAGGGGGTTTTGTCCAAAATGATGGAGTAGGTGTCATCGTCGCCCGGCGTGACGGCTTCGACGCGCGCTTCGCTTT
>DINM01000123.1 GCA_002423675.1 Verrucomicrobia bacterium UBA5540 | reverse complement strand
GCATTCGACGACTTTGCCGAGCGGAATGCCGCGGCCGTAATCGCGCACATTAACGGTGTCTTCCTCGATAGTGATTTCAACCTTTTTGCCGTGGCCCATGATGAATTCGTCGATCGCATTATCGACCACTTCTTTAAGCAGGACATAGATCCCGTCGTCGTAGTGATTTCCGTTGCCGGTGCGCCCGATATACATCCCGGTCCGGGCTCGGATGTGCTCCAGAGACGAAAGGGTTTTAATCTTACTTTCATCGTAAACGTGTTTTTTATTTTCGTTGGCCATATTGCTAAAAACCACCATATATTGGGCTTTTTTACCCTTAAAGGCGCTAGGTATAGCATGCTTCAGCGTACCCCGCAACCCCTGTTCGATTTGCGTTAATGATTTTCAGGCGTCGCGAACAATATAGCGGGCAATGTCGCGCAGGTGAAGCAATCCGACGGTTCTGGTGGAACGATCCATGACGGCAGCGGCCAGCGTGCCTTTGCTGCGCAGACGGCGGAAAGCGCGCGTCAGCGGGAGATCCGCCGAAAGCCTCACCAGTTTGCGAACGCGGGGTTTGATACCGTCTGAGGGCTGGAGCTGCGGATCCATCAGATCGAAGAGACTGATCAGACCACTGAGATTGCGCACGGAACCGCGATAGACCGCCACCTGATCGACATGACGGCGACGCATCAGCTCGATCACCTGCTGTACGGTGGCTTTTTCTGAGATCGAGCTGAGCGAGGCGGCGGGCTGCATAATGTCGCGCACGGCAATCCGGTGCATCGAGACCAGATTGTCGATCATCCCGTGCTGTCGATCGCTCAACGATCCCTGTTGCACGCCGGAGGAAAAGTATTCACGCAATCCCTGCAGCGAGAGGGTAAATGCGCTGAGTGCTTCGCTTCGGCCGCGGCCACCGGTGAGCAGGTTAAACAAACCTTTCAGCAGAACCGTAAGCGGACGGAGGAGTCGGTCGGCCAAAGCAAGAAACCCGGAGTAGCTGTACATCAGCCGGTTGGGATGATGGCGGAAAATATTTTTTGGGAGCAATTCGGCAAAGAAAAACAGAGGGAGCATCAGGGTGAGCGTTGCAGCCGCTTCGGCGCTCCACGGCAGATAACCGAAATGCTGTCCGCTTTGAGTACCGACGTTTGCACGGGAGTATAGTTGTGTCACTTCACGCGACAACAGGTAATTGGCAATATTGTTGCCGATCAGAACGGTGAAAATAAACCGATGCGCATCGCCCAGAACCGACTGAAGCCTGCGGGCGGCACGGTTGCCATGACGGGCGCGAAAACGCAGCCGGATCCGGTTGAGCAGATAGCCGCCGGTTTCGAGTCCTGAAAACAGCGCCGAAGCTCCGAAAAACAGCAGAATGAGAAGACTGTTGATCAACCCGCTCATGCTTCGCCCTCCGGAGGCTGAAGATGCAGTAACACGGTTCCAATATGGTGGTGATGGATGCTTTCGACCGTGAGACAGAGGTTGCGTACCGCCACTGTGTCTCCCGGACGCGGCATGCGGCCCAGCAGGGATATAATGAAACCGCCTAATGTATCAAAGGCCAGTCCGTCAACTTCCTGGCCAGGAAGAAACCCGGTGAAGAGATCGCGCCATGAACGGATGGGCAATTGTCCTTGAAGTCTATATGTGGTGTCGTCCAGTTTTTGAATTTCTTCAACCGGTTCTGATTCGAAATCGCCGACGACTTCCGACAACAGATCTTCCACTGTTACAATTCCGGCCAGTCCGCCGTACTCATCAACCACGACGACGATCTCTTTTCCGGTATCCATCAGTTCGTGCAGCAGCACATCGGCCCGTTTGGNNCTCCACGGTCTGCATCCAGCGATCCGCGCAGCACTTTAACCCTTGGCACCATAATTTCACGGACTCGCATGCCCGACAGATTGACAATGTCTTCCAGAATTTCTTTCTCCTGAGACCCGAAGCCCGGTTCGTGCCGCACCGCATCCAGCAATTCTTTAAGTTCTCCCGACGTAAGATAGACCGGCGGCGGAGAGGACAACTCCTGAAGGCGCAACAGTCGTAATACCCCGCGAACCAGCCGACGAAACGGAAGAATAAACCTGAACCAGATCCACAGGGGCCATGCCGTCAACCGCAGAACTTTTTCCGGATGGTTAATCCCCACGGCCTTGGGAACGATTTCTCCGAATAAAATAATGAGAACCAGAATAAACAATCCGCCGAGGGCTTCCATCCAGTCGCCATGCGTTGCGCCCAGTCGTCCGGCCGCTGCCGCCCCCGTGCAGAAGAAAAGAATATTGACGATCAGATTTCCGAAAAGAATCGCGGTTAATAAACCAAAGGGTTCTTTTTGAAGCAACGTCAGCAGGGGTTCGGTGCGACGTGATGTCCGAAGCCGCCGGGAATTATCGGGCGTCATCGAGAACAATGCAGTCTCAGTTCCTGAGAAAAACGCCGAGAGAACCAAAAGTATTCCCATCAGTGTCAGAGAAAATATTCTTTCCTGCATTGAATTCAATGTGTGCGACTCCTTTGGATGTGCTAGAGTTTGCTGTTTCCAAAATCATTTTGCAAACGTGATCATCATGAAGCCGAAAAATCAACGTCTATTGAAATGGGAGCTTGCACGGGAACGCCTTCGAATCGAAGACCGGTTTCCTCCAAAGGAAAAACGGACAGAAAAATCTATCCGCGATATTCTGGCCGGCATCCTGAGCACGGAAGATTCAAACGCAGTATATTTGCCTGAAATCATTCGTGAACACTGGCCGGTGATTGCCGGAGAGCAACTTGCCAAACATATTTCCCCAGCTCATTTAAGAAATGGGATTCTCTATCTGTATGCAGATCATCCGGGATGGCTGGCACAGATACGGCGCCTGCCGAAAATGCATCTACTTAAGAAAATCGCATCAATTCCAGATAGTCCTGAGGTTACGGATTTTCGCTTTCAGCTGGATCCTTCAATTCGGGCTTTCCGTAAATAAAAAAGCCGGTGCTGGCACCGGCTTTTCGATTCAACGAGATCAAACGCTAAAACATGGATCGGTGAACATTAATCCGGTCGCCGGCTTCAATCGGAATATCCCACTCGGGATGCTTTTCGATGTCTTTGGCGTTCACTTTAATCAGTTTACCGTTGCGCGTAATTGTAATATTTTTTTTGTTGGCATAGTCGGTGTACCCGCTGGCCGCAGCAATCGCCTGCAGCAGAGTTATACGACGATTTAATGGATATTCCGTAGGACGGGCCACTTCGCCTTCCATGTAATAGCTTTTCGCGGTTGTCAGCACATTGATCGTGATATTACGGTAAATCTGGTTATCCACATAAATCTTCTGAATTTTGCGCTCCAGCTCCGATGTGGTCAATCCCTTGGCCTGTATTGGCTCATCTATGTAGGGAAGTGAGAGATTACCTTTTTCATCAATGACTGTGTCAATTTGCTTCTCTTCAGGAATCCCTAACAGACTGATCGTGATTGGATCCAGTGAGCGCAACTTGTACAAACCGACTACAGAGGAGTCCTCTTCACCGGGTATTCCACCGATCATTGGCGGATGACTGCTGCAACCGACTAAAACAAACACCGTCAATACGGTAAAAATAATTCCCAGCTTCTTCATCTATGCTCCTTTTAAGCCTCAACCTGTGGATTCGTTTCCTGCGACCGATAATAGTCATAGTTCGAATAATACGAGTGGTAATAATAGTAGTAATCGTCGCGCATGATGTTGATGTTATTCAGAACCACACCAACCTGCAGAACCCCTAAGGTATCCAGCATCTGTTTGGCGCGAATAATCATATCTCGCGGATACTTGCGATACTGAACCACAAGAAGTACGCCATCCATTTCCTTGGCAATAATCGCTGAGTCACTGATCCCCACTAACGGCGGCGTATCAAAAACGACAATGTCATATTTCATCTTCAAACTATGCACCAGTTCGCTAATGCGCTTCGGATCCAGTACACCCAGCGATGTGCGCGGCAAACGCCCGCTCGGCAAAAAGTGAAGATTCGGAACGCTGGTTGTCTTGATTGTTTCCTCAACCGGCACATCGCGCAACAGCACATTGGTCAAACCAAACCGGTTAGAAACACCTAGAATCGTGTGCTGTACAGGGCGGCGCAAATCTGCGTCAACCAACAAAACCTTTTCTCCCTGCTGCGCACAGGTGTAGGCCAAATTGAAGGCGGTTGTTGATTTCCCTTCACCGGCTCCACCGCTTAACACAGCGAATGCACCCTTACGGGGACCCCCGACATCTGTGAAAGCCATATTGGTCCGGAGTACGCGATAGGCCTCGCCATGTTCACTGTCAGGACCTTCTTCGATCAGAGGACGCACTTTCTGCGGAACCAGCCCCAGTACAGGGAGTTCAATCCAGCGTTCCACATCATCAGCGGTTTTAATCGAAGTATCCAGATACTCAATAAAATACGCCAGCCCGACACCGGATCCGAGTCCGATAAAAATACTCATCAGAACATTCAAAATCAGGTTGGGACTGACCGGACGACTGGATTCTTCCGCTGAATCAACAATTTCGACCGGCGTACGCGGAACCTTGAGGGTAATTCCCTCCTGCGCGATGCGCGACTTCAGCGCATTCATAATGGATCGCTGCAGCTCGAGCTCCTGCTGAGCCTTATTAAACGGCACAAATTTATCCCGCTGTGTTTCTTGATCGCTCGATTTTACACCGCGCAACTCTTCTTCCAGCGCGTCAAACTTGGATTTAGCAATAATATACTGAGCCTGCGTCCCCTTTTTGACCCCTTCCAGTGCACGCTTCAATTTGCCAACCAGTTCATCCCGGGCAGCCTGCGTTTGCTTTACGTCAGGATAGTTAGGTCCGTAATTTTCAAGAAGCGAAGTCAGCGCGACATCATAATCCTTGATCTGCGTCCGCATGCTTTCGACAAAGGGATCCTGAGAAATGTAGGCAGAGGCCGTCAGCAGATCATCCCCTTCGAGAGAATCCAACTGTTCATAGCGGGCTTTTGCCACCAGCATGTCAATTCGCGCACTGACCCGGTCGCCCTCCAACTGTTGCAGTCGGAGTTTATCAATGCTGTTTTCGCCCTGTCCCGAAAAAGTGCCAGGCAGAACGGTAATATCGAGTTTCTGGCGCAGATCTTCAACCCGCTCAGAGGCCAGATCAACCTTAGCCTGCTGCTTTTCCAGCTCGTTGTTCAACGCATCCATTGCCCGCGTCATTTCTTTATATTTCAGATCCAAACGGGCGTCGCGATACACATCGGCCAGCTCATTGGCAATACGGGCCGCTTCTTTGGGATCTTGCCGCTGAGCCGTCAACGAAATCAGACTCGTATCGCGATATTGACTGATATCGAGACTCGATCGAAGAATCTTATAGGCTATTTCCTTCGGAAGTTTCTCGCCCTTCTCTCCCCAGACTTCCTGCAGGTTAAGCCGGTTTATGACTTCATACAGGATCGGTTTGGACTGAATAATTTCAAATTGTGTGCGTAGAAAATAGGGGTCGTAGCCACGTGCTCCGCTCATCGCCGGGTTGAACGGATCAATATCGACACTGTCATTATTCACCTCAATGCGAGCCTGAGACGCATAAATTTTCGGCAGAGTAAAGGTATAGGCCGTTCCGGTAATGACCACCAGAAAAAGGACGGCCAAAACAATCTCTTTACGGGAGCGGATCCCCCGCCAGTAATCCAAAAAATGAAGGGTTGTCTCTTTTTTCTGATTTTCACTCATAATCTCATCCCTTTACTAAACGATAATGGTGAGGCGCTAAACCTCACCATATTTCGGGAACTTCAATCCACAAATTCTTCATCAGTTTAATTCAACACGCCAGCCGATATCAAACCGGTTTTCCGACCAGTCGCTATTTCCGGTGTCATACTTCGCTTCGCGGTGTTGCACCCCCGCTTCCAGGAAGTGGATGCGGTTTAGCTTATAGGTTAACCGGAACGCCAGATCCATACGATCCTCAGACTTATCTGACGCGCTACTAGTCGTCGTACTGTCTTGTGAACTATACTTTGTATTGGAAAACCGTGCAGTGGCTTTAGCTGTCAGCTTAGCCGTCAAATCATGCTGTGCGCCAAAGCTAAGCTCGGCCGAATTCTGGCCACTATAGTTTTTATTATTAGATTGCTGATAAGTAAGAGAAAAGTCTCCCGTTAGCCGGGTTCCGGGAGACGGACTGTAAACTAATCCTGCCCGCACTAATGGATTTAAGGCCGAGTTCTCAACCTGATTTGTCGAAACCGTCGTCGTAATTGTATTGCTTGAAATTGAATCAGAAAAATGTCGCTGGGCGTAAGTTACTCCCGCCTCAATGTGCCCCTGCCATGATGGATTAAAGGTATGACTCAATCCGGCCGATAGTTCCAACGCGTCTGTATAAGGCGAACGATTAGACAGATAATGTGTCGTAATAGCCTGACCAAGTCCATTCGTTACAACGCCATCTTTTTGACGATTATCATAGGTCGTCCGGCTCGGCCGCAGGTTGAGCATCATAAACGTGCGCTGAGGACTCAGTTCTCTTTTCCAAGAAAGTCCTGCGCCAATCGTTGTTGTGTCGAGATAATCAAGTGCCTTATCGTTCCTCTCTATGGAATAGTTCAAGGAGCCCTGCAACCGATCTTTGTCGGTCAGCACATAGTCTGCAGTACCTTCGACCTTGTTGTAAAAATAGTTATAACTCGCGTTTTTATTTGCACCTTGCGTTTCCCCTCGTTTGTCACCGCTCCGGAAATACTCCGACAGTCCAAAGAGAAGGCGCGGAGAAACGGAGTGGTTCAGCATCACGTAAAGATTGGGGTACATCTGATTGCGGCCGGTATCCGTCAAAATATTAATCTGTGATCGAGCTGTTATATCCGTACGATCTGACAGTGTTGCCCGAAAAGAGAGATCAATAATATCCGTCACAAACATTCCGCCGTCGTTGTTAGTGTTACGATACCGATTATCGCTGTACCCAACGCGAACCGTATTGACCACTTTGAACGGCCGCTCGCCCGCTGCAAAAACCTGTCCGGCAATAAGCCCCACTAAAATCGGCATCCAAAATTTGGTCTTATACATATTTAACCCTTTCGAACACTCTGTGTCCTTGATCCGTAAAACCCAAGTAAAGTTCAATTCGTTTAAATGCCCGTAGCGGGCGCGCTATCTGACTCACCACCGGTCAGGGAGGGCGGTTTATCAAGAGGGTCGTTGCCGGAACCAGTGCCGCCACCCGTCGTACCGCCACCCGTTGTGCCGCCGCCGGTTGTGCCGCCGCCGGTTGTGCCGCCGCCGGTTGTGCCGCCACCTATCAGAGATTGCGCTGAAGATACCGTTTTTGCAGTCAGCGCGGGATACTGGCTGAATGCATTACTGTTGTTGATTGCAGTGATGCTTTGCGCAAGATTATCCGCCCCGCCGGCCATCATCACCGCAACAAGCGAGTAACGAACAGCCTCTTCGTTCCCGGTGGCGACCGCTTCATTAAGCATGACGATCAGTTGCCGTTGGATAACGGCCGGATCGGTGTTATTTGCGTAAACGGCCTGCGCTGCAGTTAAAACAGCCTGGCCAACGGCTGAGGCTCCCTGATCCGTGGCAATTTGCTGCAATCCAAGATCTGCAAAAGCTGTGGAAAACATTAATCCAAAAACCACCATAAAGACGGCTGAGAAATGCGTCATATTTTTTTTCATCTTTGATCTCCTTCTAGAGAGCCTCAGACTGCTTCTTAAAGAACTGCCTGACCTCCGAAAATGAACCGCCAGACGTAGACCGAGTTAATATTTTCCATATCGCATCTGAATCTACATCATTCAACAAGCAATAGTCAACCCAGGTTTCCATTTCTAGCGGTTTTTTAATACAGCCGTTGGCAACGACCGCCTCGCCCGAAAAAAGCAACATGGACTGCCCCACAACCCTCGCACAATCCTCCGGGCCGACCGTTTTATTCGGATTGAGCAGATCAAGCAGCGAAAAGCAGATTCCCTGTTTATTTAAAAATGCCACACACTGCTCCATTGAGGCGTCCTTCGGAATATAGCTTTTAAAATAGCCTTTTGCGATAAATACCGCCAGATCACCAAACGTCGGCGCGGACGCGCCGGCCACGCCAACCGCCAGGATAAATGAAGCCAAAATGGATCGCACGATTTTCATAATAGGAGAAAAAAAGTATCGTATTTTTGTCCGCCCTGCGCAACCCCGAATTCAAAACCCTTTTCTGCCTTTTGTTTTTCCATAAAAACTCAACTCTGCTACAACCCCTGCAATGAAACAAAACTCGTTTACAATTAAATTAACAGGCGACCAGCAGAAAAAACTGACGACCCTGCTCGGAGCACCGCAATACACCGTTGTTGAAGTGCCGCACACACAGATCGCTGTTGACACCGGAACCTGCCGCATCAATCTTTACAATTCCGGCAAATGCCTCGTTCAAGGCAAGGGCGCCCAGGAGTGGGTCACTTTCACGCTCGAACCCGAAGTGCTCGGCGAAGCTCTTCTCGGCTACGAAGCCGTCCACGATCCGGAAAGCGTTGCACCCCATATGGGGGTCGACGAAAGCGGTAAAGGCGACTTCTTCGGACCGCTCGTCATCGCCTCGGTTTACACCGACGAAAAAACCGTCGAAATCCTCAAGGAGCTCGGTGCGCGCGACAGCAAAAAAATCACCAGCGACCGCGTTGCATTGCAACTCGCCTCCGACATCCGGAGAAAGCTCGACGGGAAATATGCGGTCGTCGTCATCGGCCCCGAAGCCTATAACCGCATGTACGCTAAAATCGGCAACGTCAACCGGNNCCGGCTGCTCGCCTGGGGTCATGCCCGCGCCATCGAAAACCTACTCGAAAAAGTCCCCGACTGCCCACGCGCCCTCTCCGACAAATTTGCCTCAACCGTCCTCATTGAGCGCGCGCTGATGGAAAAAGGAAAGAAAATCAAAATGGATCAGCGCACCAAAGCGGAATCCGATCCCGCCGTAGCCGCCGCCTCCATTCTGGCCCGCGCCGGATTCCTAATGGCCCTGCGTAAAATGGAAAAAGATTTCGGCATCGAAACCGTACCCAAAGGATGCTCGGCGAAAGTCAAACAGATTGCCGCCGAACTCGTCGCGCATAAAGGCCCCGGCGTTTTGCTAAAAACCTGCAAAGCCCACTTCCGCACCACGGAAGAAGTTCTCGGCATGAACGGCTACAAGCTCAGCGAGCTTCCGTCTGTCACCTAAAGTTTCCAATGCTTGGAAAACCAGCCGAAAATTTTCCAAATATTGGAAAAAAGCAGCCCGCCCTAACGCCGTCCGTTCCAAACATTGGAAACCTCACGCTTTCTGAGCTTCCAGAAGCTCAGAAATCCCCTTCTCGGCGAGATCCATCATCTGGGTCATCTGCTCTTTAGTGAAGGGATCTTCTTCGGCGGTGCCCTGAACTTCGACGAATTTGCCGGAGGCGGTCATCACGACGTTCATGTCGACTTCAGCTTTGGAGTCTTCAAAGTAACAAAGGTCGAGCAGCGCAACGCCCTTGTGAATGCCGACGCTGACGGCAGCCAGCGGTTCTTTGATCGGGTCTTCTTTGAGCAGCTTATCGGCAAGCAGGCGGTCAACCGCCATGCGCAGTGCAACATAAGCCCCGGTGATCGAAGCCGTGCGGGTTCCGCCGTCGGCCTGAATCACGTCGCAATCGATGTAGAGCTGGCGACGTCCCAGTTTTTTCAGATCAATAATCGACCGGAGCGCGCGGCCGATGAGTCGCTGGATTTCCATAGTGCGTCCACCGAGCTTGCCCATGGATGCTTCGCGGCGGGCACGGTCGGGCGTAGCGCTCGGAAGCATTGAGTATTCGCAGGTCAGCCAGCCGCCTTCAACATTCTGGGCACGCATCCAGCCGGGAACATTTTCGTCCACACTGACAGCGCAAATGACCTTGGTGTTTCCCATTTCAACCAACACCGAGGCTTTAGCATTAATGGTGAAGTCACGGGTGAATTTTACCGGGCGCAGTTCGTCCGGTTTCCGTCCGTCAAAGCGTATTTCTGCCACGTTGATAAACTCCTCGAGGTTGATCCCTGTGTTGATCTGGTTATAGGGTTTCTTAGCCATAAGAGCGCCCATTATCCCGATGCCCGCCCCGATTGCAATTTCCAATGTTTAGAAACCAGAATCGAACTCGTCAGGCTCTCGTCGCTTTGTTAGGCTTCCGCGAATGAAAATAATTTGTGCCTGCACTGTCGCTTTACTGGCCGGAATCGCCGCCGCGGATACCTGCCGGGTTTATATCGGAACGATGGCCAAAGGCGAACAAGCCGGAATTTATCTGGCGTGGCTCAACATGCAGACCGGACAGCTGAGCGAGCCGGTTCGTGTCAGCCCGGTCAACGGGGCCGGATTCATTGTGATTCACCCCGATAAAAAACACCTCTATTCGGCCAGCGCCGTCACAGAACTGGCCAGTGCATTTACGATTTCAGAGCCCAGCGGCATGCTGGAAAAAATGAATTCTCAATCCACCCGGGGAAACGGCCCCTGCCACATATCGCTGGATCCGTCCGGAAAAAATCTACTGGTCGCCAACTATGCCGGAGGCAGCTGCGCGGTTCTGCCAATTCAAAACGACGCATCGCTCGCCCCGGCCTCCGCGTTCCGGCAACACAGCGGCTCCAGCGTTCATCCGACGCGACAGACTCAAGCACACGCCCATTCGATCAATTGCTCTGCCGATGGACAATTTGCATTTGTCGCCGATCTGGGGATCGACAAAATCATGAGCTACCGTTTCGACGCAATCGCCGGAACACTCACGCCGAACGATCCGCCGTTCACCGCCATCGAGCCGGGCGGCGGCCCGCGCCACTTCACATTCCACCCGAACGGAAAATTCGCTTATGCCGATCTGGAACTCAGCAATAAAGCGGTTGTTTTCGAATACGATCAAATCAATGGAACGCTGACTGAAATTCAGTCGATCTCCACCCTGCCTGACGGCTATGTCGGATCCAGCGCGGCGTCGGAAATTCGGACGACACCGGATGGGCGCTTCCTTTATGTCGCCAACCGCGGCCATGACAGCATTGCCATATTTGCAATTGATGCCGAGACGGGCAAGCTCACCGCGACTGGTTGGGAGCCGGTTCGCGGCAAAAACCCAAGGAATTTCAACATCGATCCGACCGGAACCTTTCTGATTGCCCTCAACGCGAAACCCGGCAACGCGGTCGTCTTCCGCATCGACCGCCAAACCGGCGCGCTCGAATTTACCGGCAGCGAAATCCGCGTTGCGAATCCCGGCTGCGCGCAATTCCTCGCCGTGCCCTGATTTTTTCCAAGGTTTGGAAAGNNAAAAACCATTATTTCGCGCCAAGATCGCGAGCCATTAAGGCGGCGATACGCGATGCAAAGGCGGACGGGTTTTCAATCTTGGAGCCTTCGGCGACGTGCGCGAGGTCGCGCAGCAGCTCGACGCTTTCGCCCAGCTTCGGATTGTCCTTATCCGCTTCGTACATTGCCTGAACAGATTCCACCACCGGATGCGTCGGGTTAAGTTCGAGCACACGTTCCATTTCCGGAACCGGCTGACCCATACGGCGCATCATCGCTTCGATGTGCGGGCTCATACTGTATTCGTCGCCCACCAGACAGGCCGGGCTTTCTTTCAGGCGGGTGGAGAGACGCACTTCTTTGACGCCGCTCAGCTTTTCTTTGACGAAACCGAGGAAGCCTTCAAATTTTTCGGTTTCCTTTTTGAGCTCTTCGCTGTCACCGGCCTCGCCTTTGTTGGCGGCTTTGAATTTTTTGCCTTTGTATTCGCCGAGCTGCGGCATGACAAACTCGTCGATCGGATCGAGAAAGAAAACCACCTCTTTTCCGTCGGCTTTATAGCCCTCAAGGAACGGAGAATTTTCGGCAATGCCGCGATGCTCGGCCACGAGCGTGATAATCTCTTCCTGGCCTTCTTTCATGCTTTCGACGTAGTCGGCCAGCGAGCGCATTTTGCCCGCTTCGGTCGCCGTGGTTTCGAACAGAAGCAGGTCGGCGATTTTTTCGCGGTTTTCAAAATCGGACTGCAAGCCCTCCTTGAGCATCGGGCCGAATTCGACGTAGAAGGTCAGATACTTGTCATAGCTCTTCAGCTTCATGTCGCCGAGCGTTTTGAGAATCCGCGATACGAGGTTGCGACGGATTTTATCGAGTTGCGGGTTTTCCTGAAGGATTTCGCGAGAGACATTCAGCGGCAGATCGGCGGCATCGACGACGCCTTTGACAAAGCGCAGATAGGCCGGAAGCAGATTTTCGAATTCGTTGCTGATGAAAACGCGCTGAACATAAAGATTCAGATGCGCCTTCGGGTCGTTGGTCATCATCATGTCGAATGGCTTCTTTTCCGGAATAAAGAGCAGCGCCTTGAATTCGATCGCGCCTTCGGCGTTGTAGTGAATCACTTCCGCCGGATCGTTGAAATCATGCGAAATGTGCTTGTAGAACTCATTGTACTCTTCCGTCGTAATGTCGCTCTTACTCCGTAGCCAGATCGCCTTGCGGGTGTTGAGCACATCCTCCTTAACCTTCTCTTCGCCGCTCTCTTCGTCCTTCTCCGTGGAGAACATAACGACCGGATGCTCGACGAAGTCGGAGAATTTTTTAACCAGCGAACGCAGGCGGTATGGTTCAAGATATTCCGACGCGTCCTCTTTGAGGTGCAGCGTCACCGACGTGCCGCGTTTTTCGCGGGTTCCTTCGGACAGCGTGAACGAGCCGGTTCGCNNCGCCGAACTGGCCGATCAGATCGGGATTGTCTTTCGCGCCGCTTTCCTGCAACCGCGCCAGAAACGCTTTGGTTCCGGAATGGGCAACCGTGCCGAGATTCTGCACCAGCGACTCTTCATCCATACCGACGCCGTTATCGGATACCGTCAGCGTCTTGGCTTCTTTATCGACCGACAGCGTGATCTTCCAGTCGCTGTCACTGTCCCCGTCGAGCAGCTCGGTCTTCGTCAGCGCCTCAAAGCGGATCTTGTCGATCGCGTCGCAGGCATNNCATTGCTGATCAGCTCGCGAAGAAATACTTCGCGATGTGAATAGAGCGAGTGCGTAATCAGGTGCAGCAGCTGCGATAACTCGGTTTTAAACTCCATGGTTTTTTCAGACATTGGAAACTCCTCCTGTTTAAAATTCAGCCGGAAAGAATAAAAACTCTGTGGATTGAGAAAAGAAAATTTTACGCCTCGATTCGATCCGCCTCTTCGAGCCATTTGGCTTCGAGCGCGTTTAATTTCTTCGTGACGTCGGCAAGCTGGATGTTGAGTGCGCTGTAGTCGAGATCGGGATTTCCGCTTCCCAGCCGGTCGCAAAGCGCCCGTTGTTCGGCGTG
>DINM01000078.1 GCA_002423675.1 Verrucomicrobia bacterium UBA5540 | reverse complement strand
ATCCTGCAATTCCGCCTGTGTCACCGTTACCGGACCGTCCGGCGCGTAGTTAATACGAATCCGCTCCATACCGGTTTCGTCTAAAAAACGGATTTGATCGTAAATCTTTTTGGTGCGTGAAAACGGGAGCCACAGATTGATCAGTCGGGTCATTCCTTCATCGCCGGCATCTGTTTGCAGTTGGTACTGACTGGCGAGATAGAGCAGGTCTTTGTCGAGGTCCCTCAGCTTGGCCTCGATGAAAATTTCGGCTGTTCGGACAGAGGCGTTTTGTTGGGTTTTCCGCACCGTCTTCATCCGCGAGATTTCTGTGCGGTAAAGAAGAGCGGCGGCGATCAAGATCATAGTCGCAACGGGAATAAACAGACCGGCTGTTCTACGCATGTCAATCTCCATGAGCTTAATTGCGGGGGTTACTATGAGTGTTTTTAGGCCGGAGATCAAGGGCTGGTGTTTTATACTGGAGCAGACGGAATAGACATTGTGCGAAATCCTGCACGACAAGCTCATTGCAGAATAAATTCTATGGCGCTATGCTCCGGCCATGCTTCCGCAATGGATTATTGAAAAAAAACGCGACGGGCACGAGCTCTCCGAAGAGGAGATTGCCTTTCTGATAAAGGGGTTCACCGAGGGAAGCATTCCCGACTACCAAATGGCGGCTTTTGCCATGGCCGTCTATTTTAAAGGCATGACGCCACGCGAAACCGCTGCGCTCACCTTCGAGATGCTGAACTCTGGCAGCGTGATTGATCCGGGCAGACTGCCCGGTATCAAGGCCGATAAACATTCGACCGGCGGCATCGGCGATAAAACCTCGCTTATCCTTGCGCCGCTCGCCGCCGCCTGTGGACTGACCGTTCCGATGATCTCCGGCCGCGGACTCGGCATCACCGGCGGCACACTCGACAAGCTCGAAGCGATTCCCGGTTATCGCACCGATCTCTCCGAACAGGAATTTTTCCAAACCTTGGAAAAAGTCGGGTGCTCCATTACCGGCCAGACCGCGGAGCTCGCACCGGCCGATAAAAAACTTTATGCTCTGCGCGACGTTACCGGCACGGTGCCATCCATTCCGCTCATCACCGCCAGCATCATGAGCAAAAAACTGGCCGAAGGGATCGATACGCTTGTGCTCGACGTCAAATGGGGCAAGGGCGCGTTTATGAAGACAATCGAGCAGGCGCGCGAGCTGGCGCAGGCCATGGTCGACGTCGGCACGCATATGGGCAAAAATATTCGCGCGCTCATCACGGATATGAACCAGCCGCTCGGTCGCGCGGCGGGCAACGCACTCGAAGTGCAGGAATGCCTCGATGTCCTGCGCGGCGGCGGCCCGGACGATTTGAAGGAACTGACCGTTGAGCTGACCGCCCACATGCTCGAACTGTCCGGTGTTTTTCCAAACCTTGGAAAATCCCGCGAGAAAGTTTTCCAATGTTTGGAAAACGGTGAGGCGCTGAAAAAATTTGAAGCGATGGTCGCTGCGCAGGGCGGTTCGACGGACTGGAAGTTCGTCGAAGCCAAAATTCAGGCGCCGCTGCTGGCGCCTGCCGCCGGAGTCGTTTCGGCGGTGGATGCCGAACTGATCGGCAAAGGTTGTTTGATTCTGGGCGCAGGTCGTCAGAAAACCGACGACACGATTGATTTTTCCGTTGGCATCGTGCAGATGAAAAAAGCGGGCGAGCNNAGCCGGTAAAAAAGGGCGAACCGCTGGCCGTCATTTTTTCCAATGATCGGAAAAAACTGGACGAAAGTTTTCCAATATTTGGAAAAGCCTTTACGGTGGGTAAGGCAATGCCGCAGATTAAGCTGATTCATGAAATCATAGGAGTGTGATGAATATTAAACATCGATGGGAAATTGTGCCGAAGTATCTTCGAGGCCTGCTGGGAGCGATTCTGGTTGTGATGGTTGTGCAGTATGCTCTGCTGACCGGGCTGGTGCATCCGGTGCATCTGATTTCTGCGATCATGCAGCTGTTCTGCTATCTTCTGCTGGCGGTGTCCGTTTTTCGGGGCTTTATTCAACGCTCCCGGCTGGCCTGGCTGGTCGCTCAGATTATGTTATCAGCGCTGTTTGCATTTTCGGTTTTGTTTACGGCCATCAGTGCGATCTTTTCGATGCAAACCGAAAGCCTGTGGATCTTGCTGGGATTGGCTGTTCTGACCGCCGTTCTGAATGGACTGCTGCTGGGGTTTCTTTTTTCTCTGCCCGTTTGCGACTATTTCAGTCCGGTGAATGAGGAGTAGCGATATCTATGGCTGTAACCGAAAGGTCTTTTGCATGAAACAGTTCACAGACGCACTTCCGAATTATTTCGAACCATTGGTCGGTNNGAGATCCTGCCATTTGATATCTGATCTATTTCAGGCAGTGTTCTATGTGTTGTTGGGAATAACGGTCTATCGCGGAGTCGTTCAACGCTCTCAGTTGGCTTGGATGGTTGTACAGATCATGCTTGCCGCGTTGTTTGGTTCATCGGTGCTATTCACTGGGGTTTGCGCGGTGCTGGTCATGGAAGGGGGAAACCTCTGGATATTGCTGTTTACGGCGTTACTGACAGCCGTGATCAACGGATTGCTGATGGGATTTCTCTTTTCCCTGCCGTTCAGTTCAACCAATGATCCGGTTTCCTTTCGAATAGGCCGAAATCGTTGATTGTAATCGTTTTGGCGGCAGGCCCGGAAAGAAAGATTTTGCCGGTTTGTTCCCGCTCTGATAGTTTCGCGCCTTGAATGAAACAGAAACGGTCAGTTTTTACGGGATTCGTTCTTTTTGCGGCGGCGGTGCTTTGCGGTACGGCCNNCCGTTTTATGACAACCTGACGACGACGAACGGTTCGTTCTTTGCTGTTCGTCCGTTCTATTCACACACTGTTTTTGAAGAAGGGCAGATCCGCGACTATTTCTGGCCGCTCTATTCGCGCAAAGAGTTCAAGGACGAACAGACGTCGCGCGCGCTGATTTTCTGGTGGACGCATGAATTTGATTCAAAGGATGCAAGTCCGCGCAACCGCAACTGGCTGCTGCCGATTTATTTCCAGGGACGCGATACGCACGGCGAGGGCTACTTTGCCATTTTCCCGCTGGGCGGAACGATCCATGAATTTCTGGGCCGCGACAAAATATCGTTTGTGCTTTTTCCAATCTTTGGAAAATCGCAGATCAACGACGTGAGGACGACCAGTGTTCTTTGGCCGATTTACTCGCATACGCGCGGCCCCGGTATTGAGCGCGACCGCGTTTTTCCAATCTTTGGAAAATCGATGCTGGAAGGAAAATATGAGAAGCATTTTGTGCTCTGGCCGTTCTGGAATTCGGCTGAATACTTTTATCCGGGGAACTCCGGTAAGGCGTGGATTCTTTTCCCGATCTGCGGGCGGTCGAAGATGGAACGGGAGAAAACGCTTTGGGTGATTCCGCCGTTCTTCCGGTTTACGAAGGGCGAAAAGCAGAACCGTCTTTTTTGTCCGTGGCCCTTCATTCAAAAGATCGACAGCGAGCCGCGCAGTAAATTTTATATCTGGCCGCTGTGGGGCGAAGATCAGTACGCCGCCGGGCCGACCCATCGCACGTTTATGCTCTGGCCGCTGCTCTGGTCGGAAAAGACCGGTGATGCGCAGTTGATGAAAACCCGCCGGATGGCGCTGCCGTTTTTTTATCAGGATTACACCGTGCAGAATGAGGACGGGGCGGACACGAAAGTTTCCAACTATTGGAAAATCTGGCCACTGATGAGTTGGCAGCGCGAAGGGGATGTTTCCCGTTTCCGGATGCTGGAGTTCTGGCCGCTCAAGAACAGTGCGCCGGTCGAGCGCAACTGGGCACCGCTCTGGACATTGTATAAACGGACAAATACAGACGGAGTTGTCCGTAAAGACGTGCTGTGGTTCGCATGGCACAGTGAAAAAGAACTTTCCGCGGATCGCAATGAATGGTCTTTACTGAAAGGCCTTCTCTCCTATAAAAGGGAGGGCGAAGCGCGAAGTATAAGCCTTCTTTATTTCGTGCATTTTGGAAAAGAAAAATGATTGCGCCGTTCAAAGAAGTTTATCGGTATCTCGATTTGCCAATCCGGTCGTTTCGGCGCCTGGGTCGAATTATTCTGATTGCATGTCATGACATGGGCAATGCGCTCATTATGCTTTTTTCCGCAACGCTCTATATCCGGACGATCTGGAGGCCGCGGGCGCGGCGTGAAGTCGTACAGCAATTATACGTTACCGGCATTAAAANNATTACGGTCGTGGCGATGTTTACGGGAATGATTCTGGCGCTGCAGACCGGACTGGAGCTGCGCCGCTACGGTCAGGAGGAATTCATTGGTTCAGCCGTGGCGGTTTCGATGATCCGCGAGATGGGGCCGTTCATGACAGCGCTGATTATTGCGGCCAGCGTCGGCTCAGCGATCGCCGCTCAGCTCGGCACGATGGCCGTTTCTGAAGAAATTTCAGCACTGGAAGTGATGTCCATCAATCCAAACCGCTTTCTGGTAATGCCCCGGCTGGTCGCACTGGTATTGATGATGCCGATCTTGACGGTTTACACCAATATCCTCGGCATTCTCGGCGGCGGGATTGTCGGCTCCACCCAGCTGGGCGTGGCATTTCAGGCTTATCTCGACAACGCCACCCGCTATGCGGAAAACAAAGACCTGTATGTGGGGCTTTTCAAGGCGGCTGTTTTCGGTGTGATTATCGCCACCGTCGCCTGCTGTCAGGGTTTGAGCACGACAGAGGGCGCGGTTGGTGTCGGGCGCGCTACCCGCCAGACCGTGATTATTTCGTTTCTGATGATTCTGATTGTCGGCTACATGATCACAAGGCTGTTTTACATATGATTACATTCGACAAAGTCAGCAAGCGGCTCGGTGGAAAAACCGTTCTCAATGAGGTCAGTTTTAATGTACCGAAGGGCGAGACGTTTGTGATCGTCGGGCTTTCCGGCGCGGGTAAAAGCGTGACACTCAAGCACATGGTGCAGTTGCTGATTCCCGATAGCGGGGAGATTCGTATCGGAGACGATATCATCAATAAATCCCGTGGCTCCGAGCTGGAACGCATGCGCCGCCGCTTCGGCGTGCTTTTTCAGGGTGCAGCACTTCTTCAGTGGCTGACCGTTTTTGAAAACGTGGCGTTGCCGCTTCGCGAACTCACGAAAATGAGCGAAGAGGAAATAAAGAAGACCGTCCTCGAAAAACTGCGCCTGCTTAACATGGAAGACTCCGTGGACGTTTTCCCTGCCGACCTTTCCGGAGGGATGCAGAAACGTGTCGGCCTCTNNGTCTCGACCCGGTCACCTCCCGCTTGATCGACCAGCTGATTGAAAATCTGCGCAGAGAACTGGGCATCACCAGTGTGGTCGTTACGCACGACCTGCACAGTGCTCTGGCCATTGGAACGCACATCATGATGATTGATGGCGGAAAAGTAGTAGAGAATGCTAAACCCGAGGATTTTATTAAATCAACCAACGAAACGGTAAAACGGTTCCTCGAGTCCCAGTACATCACCCGTCGGGGTGCCTGGGAGAAAGGGATGGAGAAACATGTCTGATAAATACCATAAAGACCTAAGCATTGAAGTCCTCGTCGGCTTCTTTATGTTCATTATTCTGATTGCTCTGGGGGTGTTCACCATCGTCCTTAGCCGCCAGAATTTTCTGCAGGAAACATATCCCGTGGCGATTACCTTTGACCGGATCAGCGGATTGCGTAACGGTGACAATGTCTTCCTGCGCGGCATGAAAGTCGGCACGGTGAAATCCACCGTGTTGAACAGCAACCATGTGGTCGTTCGTGCGGATCTCGATGTTCCGGTGCAGTTTCGCGAAGGATATAAAGTTGAAGTTGTCGCCTCCTCGATGCTCGGCGGAAAACAGCTGAAAATCAACGAAGGCCCACTGGATGCGCCGGTCATTCCGGAGGACGCTGTGATCTCAGGCACGACGCCGACCGATATTCTTGAAGAACTGGGTGCCGCCGTGGCCGGTATCCGGGAAATGACCGATCAGATTGCAGAAGGCAAGGGAACCCTCGGGAAGCTGATCAAAGATGAAACCGTTTATGATGATCTTCAGTCCACTATGGCCAATTTGAAAGAGGTCAGCGGTCGGCTGGCGAACGGCGAAGGGACGCTCGGCAAGCTGTTGGCCAAGGACGATCAGCTCTATCAGGATCTGAGCACCACGATGGCGAATCTCCGCACCATCACCGATAAAGTCGAAGCGGGCGACGGCACGCTCGGCAAACTGGTGAATGACGACCAGATGTACAGCGAAGCGCAGAAACTGCTTGCTGAGCTGCGCGCCGCGATTGACGATATGCGCGAAACCTCACCGGTCACCACGTTCAGCACAGTCTTTTTCGGTGCCTTTTAAGCAGAAAGGGAATTCATATGAGCGGCTCGGAAAACAAGCAGGAAAATTATCCGGCTTACGGGCCGCAGGTAAAACGAACCTTGCGCGTCAGGGTGCTCCAACATGCCTCATTGATTCTGGCGATTGCCGGTCTTATTCTGCTCTATCTCTTTTCAGTAAACCGTGACATTCCGCTTGTGAAAGTCGGCGAGATCACTCCGACCATGAACTTTGCTTATGTTCGTGTCATCGGTGAAGTCACGCGCGATGCCTACGTTTTTAAATCGGGCGGCATCGTCTTCAATATGAAAGATGCCACAGGCGAAATCGCCGTCATGGGCGGCCGTGCGCAGGCCGACGCGCTTGAAGCCGCCGGAAAACTTCCACGTCGTGGCGATCAAATTGATGTGGCTGGCAGTCTCAGCGTCAGTGCTGATCAGGAAGTCAAACTCCGTATGCAATCGGCCGAACAGTTGAAACTCACTCGTAAACCCGCGACGCCATACTATGCCGCATCGGAATCCCGCCTCAAGTTGTCCGACGTCACCGCAGATCGAAAAGGTGATCAGGTCACCGTAACCGGCACACTCAAATCCGTCGATGTGCCCGGCCCCGGCTCCAAAGCACCCTACGTCCTTACGCTTGCAGAGGATGGGGCAACGCTGGTCGTCGTGTTCTGGGACGATGTTTTCCAAGGTTTGGAAAAAAAACTTCCAATGGTTGGAAAACGGATCAGCGCCAAAGGCAAAGTGGACGTCTATAAAGACGCCATACAGCTTAAAATCTGGGATGCCCGCGACTTGCGCGTCATCACCGAACAGGAAAAACCGGTTGCCGTCACAGAACAGCCGCTCAGCCGGATTGCCGACATCAAAGCGGAACGGAAGGGCGATGTATTCACAGTTGACGGGCGACTCGGCGAACCGCGCTCCGTGCGCGGCGGCGTCATTTATCCGCTCACGGACGACAGCGGAACCATCGACGTCGTTTTTTGGGACAAAAAGGTCTCCGGCGAAGATCGTGCTGCGCTGGAATCCGGCGTACGCCTCCGCGTCACCGCACCGCTTACCGTCTATAAAGGAAAGCTTGAACTGGTTCCTGTAGACGTCGGCGGTTTTAATGTCGAGGCCGGACAATGATCCTCACGGCCTTATCATCGGTACTTGCCGGAACCGTGATTTCCTGCGCCCTGGCGATCCTGCCCGGCCTGCACATCTATAACGTCATGGGCCTGGCCGCGCTGTTTCTCTACTCCCTGCACGGCGGCGGACTGGCCGCTATGCCGGAAGTCTATATTCCCTTCATGATCGGCCTCGTAACCGGCTGGTCCATTCTCAACACCATTCCGTCTGTTCTGCTCGGCGCGCCGGACGAAAGCGCCATCTTCACCGTACTGCCCGGGCAGAAATACCTCATGACCGGCCGCGGCTACGAAGGCACCATGATGATTGGTGCGGGCAGTCTCATCGGCATCTTCATGCTCGTCTTCATCATCGGCCCGTTCGCTCCGAAATATCTGCCGGTTGTCCGCTATGTTCTCAATCCGCACATGCACTGGATCCTCTGGGTCATCATCACCTTTATCCTGATGACGGAATGGCCCAAAGGCGGTAACAAAGGTCCGGCGGGCTGGCGGAAATTCTTTGACGCCTGGTCAACCCTCGGCGCGGGGCTGCTCACGTTTT
>DINM01000160.1 GCA_002423675.1 Verrucomicrobia bacterium UBA5540 | reverse complement strand
TACAAACCAATCGTCTTCGCTTTTCACGGCTATCCGTGGCTGGTGCACCGACTGACCTATCGCCGCACCAACCACGACGGCATGCACGTGCGCGGCTACAAGGAAGAAGGTACAATCACAACCTATTTCGACATGACCGTGCTCAACGACCTCGACCGTTTTCATCTGGTGATGGACGTCATCCACCGCCTTCCCAAGCTTGGAAAACAAGGTGCGAAACTGATAAAATTGATGGAGAAAAAGCTGGTCGAACATAAGCAATACATCGACGAGCACGGTCTGGATATGCCGGAAATCCGGAAGTGGAAGTGGAGCTGACCGGCTTCATGTACGATAAACCTGACAGACAATCCACGGACAAATGATTTATGAGCAAAACCGATGACGGCAAGATTGGATTCTGGGCCGTAACGGCGATCGGCGTCGGCGGAATGGTCGGCGGTGGAATTTTTGCGGTTCTGGGGCTGGCAGTGCAGCTGGCACGTGGCGGCACGCCGGTCGCCTTTGCGCTGGCGGGCGGGGTGGGGCTGCTGACGTCGTATTCCTATGCGAAGCTTTCCGTGGCCTATCCCGGTCGCGGCGGAACCGTTACTTTTCTCGATCACGTGTTCGGGGAAGGCATGTTCACCGGCAGCCTCAACGTGTTGTTATGGCTGAGTTATGTGGTAATGCTCTCCCTGTATGCCCTCGCTTTCGGAAGTTACGGCGCGACATTCCTGCCGGAGGCATGGCAATCCATTGGCAAACACGTACTGATCAGTCTCGGCGTAATTTTGATCACAGGGTTGAATCTGCTTAACGCCGAGGCGATCGGCAAAGCAGAAAACTGGATCGTCGGGTTGAAAGTGGCAATCCTGCTGCTGTTTGTCGGCGTCGGGCTGCATGGCATCGACACCGCCCGCATCGCGCCCACCGCGTGGTCGCCGCCGCTCCGGCTGGCGGCGGGCGGGATGATCATCTTTCTGGCCTACGAAGGATTTGAATTGATCGCCAACACCGCAAACGATGTACGCGATGTGAAGCGCATCCTGCCGCGCGCCTACTACACCGCCGTGGGATTCGTAATCGTGCTGTATGTGCTGGTTGCGCTGGTCACCGTCGGTCATCTCCCGGTAGACCGAATCGTGGCGGCCAAGGATTATGCGCTGGCGGAAGCCGCGCGCCCTCTGCTCGGATCGTCCGGGTTCACGCTGATCGCGATCGCGGCAATGCTCTCCACAGCCTCGGCGATCAACGCCACGCTCTACGGCGCCGCACGCCTAAGCTTCACCATCGCACGCGACCGCGAACTGCCGGCCATTCTGGAAAAGAAAGTGTGGGGCGAACCGGACGGGCTTTTGATTACCGCCGGGCTGACCCTCTTCGCGGCAAACGCTTTTGATTTGACCAGCATCTCGACACTCGGCAGCGCCGGATTTCTGTTGATCTTCGCCGCTGTGAACACTGCCAATGCACACAAATCGGTGCATACAAAAAGTCGGCGTTGGATTTCGTCCGCCGGAGCAGTTGCCTGTCTGATTGCATTGGGCGCATTGATCTGGCAGACGGCAGCCACGGATCCGATGAAGTTGTGGGTGCTGGCGGCGATGATCGCGCTCGCGGTACTCATCGAAGGCGCATATCGGCTGACAAAGCATGAAATCCGGATCCATGAATCATGGATGCATTGAAAAAGAAAAAGAAACCGGATTAAGAATTCTGCGTCGTCCTGTATAATCCGAAGCCATGAAGACCTCCAAATTCAACACAACGTGGGGAACGATTACCCTGACGCTGGATGACAGCGGAAAGGTAATCGCACTCGATCTTCCGCCACTCAAAAACACGCCGCGCAAACCGTTTGAGATCGACGGGTTCCAATGCTTGGAAAATTTGATCAAAAAGTTTCCAAATATTGGAAAACCGGAAGGAACCGAATTTCAAAAAGGGGTCTGGCGCGAGATACAAAAAATCCCGCGCGGACAGACGCGCACCTACGGTGAAATCGCCGCCGCCATCGGAAAGCCGAAAGCCGTGCGCGCCGTCGGTACCGCCTGCGGCGCGAATCCGCTGCCGCTCTTTATCTCCTGCCACCGCGTCGTCGCCAAAAACGGACTCGGCGGGNNGTTTGGCAGCGGACTCCCTTGGAAAATCATGCTTTTAAAAATGGAAGGTGCCTTATGAAAAAACAGCTCACGCCCTATCGTTGCCATATCTTTGTCTGCTCAAACATCCGCGCCAATAATCCGGAAAACCCGGGGTGCGGCACTAAAGGCGGCGGCGAACTGAAAGACCTCCTGAAAAAAGCCGTCAACGAGCGCGGATGGAAAGGCAAAGTTCGCGTTTCAACCACCGGCTGCATGGGACTGTGCGGAGAAGGCCCCAACGTCATCCTTTATCCGCAGGAGCTCCATTTCTCCGCCGTTACCGAGGCCGATCTGCCCGCCATTCTGGAAACCATCGAAACATTGAAACCCAAACTCTGAACTGAAAACTGCGTATGCTTTCATTTATCTCGCTTTGCATCCTGCTGGGGATCGGTTACTGGCTTCGCCGCAAACTCGTTTTTCTTCAACGGCTTTATCTGCCCGCATCCGTCATCGCCGGTCTGCTTGGACTCATTCTGTTGAACGTGTTTCCAATCTCTGGAAACTGGACCGCCGGATGGAGCAAGCTTCCGGGGATTCTCATCAACGTGGTGTTTGCCTGCCTGTTTCTCGGGGTGAATATTCCCGGTTTTTCCAAGGTTTGGAAAAGTGCCGGACGTCAGCTCGCTTACGGACAGATTGTGGCGTGGGGACAGTACGTGGTCGGTATCGGTCTCGTCATGGCGCTGCTCGGACCGATCTTTCACCTCAACCCTCTGTTCGGCGCCGTGTTGCCGGTCGGCTTTGAAGGCGGCCACGGAACGGCGGGGGGNNGTGACAGAAAAAAGACCGCCGCACGAAAATGTTGAGGAAGAAGACTGGACGGGAAGCATTCCGCTGAACAACCGTCCGAAAGCCGGGCAGCTCACGGTATCGAGCGATGTCATCGAATCGCTCAGCCTTCACCTTGTCATTGTTTCCGCCGCCATTTTGATCGGTATGGGATTCAAAGAGCTGCTGGCTCTGCTGCAAACCGTGATTCCGTTCGCGACCAAACACAACCTGCTCGGAAGCTTTCCGCTCTTCCCGCTTTGCATGCTCGGCGGACTGCTCGTTCAGCTCTTTGCCGACCGCTTTGACCCGAACGATCACATCGATCACGGCCTGACGCGCCGCATTCAAAATACCGCGCTCGATTTTCTCGTCGTCGCCGCCATCGCCACCATCCGGCTCGATGTGGTGGCACAGGGATGGATTCCACTCGTCATTTTGATCGTCGCGGGAATTCTCTGGAATGTGTTCTGCCTGCTCTGGCTGGCGCGTAAAGTTTTCCCGAATGCCTGGTTTGAGCGGGCGATTGCCGAAATGGGCCAGTCCATGGGTGTCACCGCTACCGGGCTTCTATTGCTGCGCGTCGTTGATCCGGATTATAAAACGCCCGCCGCCGAAGCCTTCGCCTGCAAACAGCTTCTGCACGAACCCATTATGGGCGGCGGACTCTGGACGGGTATGGCGATTCCGCTGATCGCCGCCGTCGGCCCCGCGCCGGTCTTCGGCATTGCCTGCACCGCCGTCACCATCTGGGCAATCCTGTTGTTCGCCGCCCGCAACCGGCCCGACCGGATTTCCTGATTTTTTTCCAAGGTTCGGAACCCGACGTGACCGTTTTTTCCAAACATTGGAAATGCCCGGATCACGGGCGGGTTTTGCAGCAGATTCAAGGCGCAGCGGGTGAAGCTGTATTGTAATACTGCGAACCCGCTGCAACGAAGAAGATGTTGTAAAAGCCGTCTGTGATCAGGTGATGTGTTTTTTGGTGGCCTTAACGAGGATCTTCCAGAGTTCTTCCTGCGTCTTGGCTTTGAGCAGCAGATCGCGCGCGGCTTTGGTGGCGAAACTCTGCGTAAGGCCGGAGAGCAGCTTCAGATAGAAGGCGCTGGCGGCAGTCGGAATGACCATGTAAAAGAAGATTTTTGTTTTCGTTTTTCCGCCGAAGTCGATTCCTTTTTTGCTGATGCCGACGGTGAGAACCAGTCCTCCGCCTTCTACGCCGCGAACATGCGGAAAGGCAATGCCGTTTTCGACGGCCGTGGAGATAATAGCTTCACGCCGAAGCGCGGCATCGTGCAGGTCGTCGCAGCTTTCAACATAGCCCTGTTCGCAGAGGTTGTTGCACATTTCGAGCAAAACCTCTTCCTTGGTGGTTCCTTTGAGAGAAACCATCATCAGTTCGGGCGCAGAGAAGNNCCCATCGGCGGCGCGGCGAACGGCGGGTAAGCGGAACATCGGGCGCATACAGAATGCGGGTGCAGTTGGGGCAGCGGTTGAGTTCATCACCGCCGTTAATGCTGTTGACCATGGTTTTGGTCAGTGCGTAGCCGCATCCGGAACAGTTGCCGCCGGTAATCGGAACGATCGCTTCGATGCTTTTTTGAAGCAGGCGGTTGAAGTGCGCTTTGAGCTCAACCGGCAATTCGCCGGCGAGGGTTTTGATGCTTTTGTCGAGCTGCTCAAGACGAGCCTTTGGCATGGATGCCTGCTGTTGTGCACGTGCAACAATGAGATCCTGTAACTGAATCAGGTGTTTGATTGTGTGAGTCTGTTTGCGAACCATGGGGTTTCTCCTTTAAATCGTTTTTCCGGCGGCGAGGAACATATCGTACAGCTCCTCGTAGGTGGTTGTGACAGGAAACTGCNNGCTTCGGCCAGCATGGTGGTGTCGTTATAAGAATCGCCAGCGGCGATCACTTTGAACTTCAGATGATGCAGCGCTTTAACCGCTTCGCGCTTCTGGTCAGGCATGCGCAGATGATAGTCCGCCACACGCCCGTCACTATCAATTTCAAGGCGATGGCAAAGTAACGTCGGGTGGCCGAGCTGCTTCATCAGCGGCGCGGCAAAATCATAAAAGGTGTCGGACAGGAGGATCACCTGAAACTTCTCGCGCAGCCGGTTCAGGAACTCGTGCGCACCGGGAAGCGGCCCCATCCCGGCGATCACCTGCTGAATGTCGGCCAGCTTCAGGCCGTGCTCGTCGAGAATACGCAGGCGCTGACGCATCAGCACATCATAGTCGGAAATATCGCGGGTCGTGGCGCGTAATTCCTCAATTCCGGTGCGCTCGGCCACGTTGATCCAAATCTCCGGAACCAGCACCCCTTCCAAATCTAAACAGGCAATCTGCATGAAAATCCTTTCAGCCTCCAAAAGTGCCTGATTTTAAATTCCAATTTATTTATAGCAAAATAATTAGGAAACCTTTTTAATTCCCACCCTCTTAATGGATTTGCCGGTTCCGGTCGCATTCTTGTCCTCTGACCTACAAACAAAAATCAGAAATCGGAAAACCAGTTCATGCCTTCTTTTATCGAAAAAATCGGAAAACTGTTCAAAAAGCAGGAAACATATCGTCCCTCAGAGTCCACGCCTGCCGCAAAACCGACCGGCAAAGCAAAAAAAACTCCGCCCAAACAACGGCCTAAAGCGGAAGCTCCCCGCAAACGCGGCGGACGCAAACCCGCCGAAAATGCGTCGAAACAACCGGCTCCGCCCCGCAAACCGTCCGAACCTTGGAACCCGGCATCGTTTCAGGTTGAGCCCAAAGATGGCAAAACCCGCTTCCAAGATCTGAACCTGCCGAACGAAGTTCTCCACGCCATCGCCGATCTCAACTTCCAGTACTGCACCCCCATTCAGGCGGAAATTCTCCCGCTCACNNCCGCCTTTCTGCTCGGCATCCTCAACCGCTTCATCAGCCAGAAGCAGGAGGCGCCTAAACCCGGCTCACCCCGCGCACTCATCCTCGCCCCGACACGCGAGCTGGCCATGCAAATCCGCGACGACGCCGAGAAACTCAGCAAATACACCCCCATCAAAACCGTCGCCATCTATGGCGGCATCGACTACGACAAACAGCGCCGCATCCTCGAACAGCCGGTCGACATCATCGTCGCTACGCCCGGACGCCTGATCGACTTCGCCAGCCAGGGCGTCATCAACCTGCGCGAAGTCGAAGTCCTCGTCATCGACGAAGCCGACCGCATGCTCNNCCCCCGACGTCCGCAAAATCGTCTACAAAACTCCGCCTAAAGAAAAACGGCAGACCCTGCTCTTCAGCGCCACACTCGATGACGAAGTCATGCGCCTCGCCTCCGCCTGGATGACCGATCCCGGTAAAATTGAAATCGAGCCCGACAAAAACGCCACCAAACTCATCGACCAGCAGGTCTACATCGTCACCGACGACCAGAAATTCTCCCTGCTCTACAACATCCTCAAAAAAGAGGTCGGCGACAGCTCCGCGCTCATCTTTGCCAACCGCCGTGACCAGACCGAACGCCTCGCCGACGCCCTCTACCGCTACGGCATCGACTGCGAAATCCTCTCCGGCGCCGTCGCCCAGAACAAACGTCAGCGCATCCTCGCCGACTTTAAAGACGGACGCTGCAAACTCGTCGTCGCCACCGATGTCGCGGGACGCGGCATCCATGTCGATGACATCACCCACGTTATCAACTTCAATATTCCTTCGCAGCCCGACGACTACGTTCACCGCATCGGCCGTACCGGACGCGCCGGCAAAAAAGGCATCTCCGTCACCTTCGCCTGCGAAAAAGAATCCTTCGAACTGCCCGCCATTGAAGAACTGCTCGGCAAACGCCTCCCCTGCATTATGCCGGAAGAAGAAATGCTCGTTCTTCCCGAGCCGGTGCGNNGTCGTCCGCCGCCCCGCCGTTCCGGCCCGCGCCGTTGATTTTTCCAAGGTCTGGAAAAGAAAAACCCCGGTTTTTCCAATGTTTGGAAACCGGGGCTTAAACTTTTCAAGGACTGCCTGCCCTGAGGTTCTCGAAGGGGAACGTTTATTCAGCGGGAGGCTTGTCGTCGGGAAGCGGCGCATCCGGGATGACTTCTGAGGATTCAGTCGGATTGAGCTCTTCGTTGACTTCTTCCGGTATAGGCGGGGTATTGGTATGGCTGTTGCCGTTTTTGAGCAGCTCTTCCGGGGCTTTTCCCGTTTCAAGCATTTCCATAACCTGATCGCCGTCGAGCGTTTCATATTTGATGAGCAGCTCGGAAATCAGTTCAAGCCGATCACGGTGATCTTCCAGAATCTTCTTCGCTGTGTCGTGCGCTTCTTTGAGGATGCTGTCAATCTCTTCATCAATTTTCAGCGTGATCTGCTCGCTGTGCTTTTCAGCCCGGCTGATTTCACGGCCGAGGAACATCTGTTCCTGATCGGAGCCGTAGTTGCGCGGGCCGAGCGTTTCGCTCATGCCGAATTCGCAGACCATGGCGCGGGCAATGCGCGTGGCGCGTTCG
>DINM01000135.1 GCA_002423675.1 Verrucomicrobia bacterium UBA5540 | reverse complement strand
CCTTTATCTCTGAAGAAGTGCGTGGTAAAAGAGCGGTACTATGAAAACAATACTGGCTCTCCTTCTCATGCTGGCGGCAGGCTCGATTTTCGCGGCCATGCCTCTTGAAAAGTCCATTAGTCACGTCAGCACACCGCTTCAGTTGGGTGTGGATGAATATCATTATCTTTATCCCAAAGAGTACGGCGTCCACGGGTTGCGCCTGAATTGTTATTTTGTCGAAAATCGGTATATGCACGGGCTGGATCTCGGTTTCTGGAACGTTTCTGAAGATGCCAGCGGGGTGCAGGTTGCCCTGTACCGCAATGAGACACATGATTTTGGCGGTATCCAGCTGGCGTTGTGGAACGCCGAGACCAAACAGGTTGGAGGGGTTCAGGTCGCAACGGTTTCAACGGACGCGGAAGATCTTTACGGCCTTCAGTTGACCGGCCTGCTGGGCAAAGCACGTGGTGTGAACGGATTCCAGATCGCCGGACTCTCCGCTGTTGCGGAATCTGAAACGGACAAGGGCTGGACCAAAGGTTTCCAGGCCGGGCTTTATGAAGCGCGTTCAGAAAATATCGCCGGCGTGCAGCTCGGCGGGGTGTTTACCGAGGCCGGCTGGGAAGCCGACGGGCTTCAGCTGGGACTGCTGTTTACGGAATCGCGCTATACACACGGCGTTCAAGTCGGCGGACTGACGGCCCGCTCCAAGGAAACCGCCGGCATCCAGCTCGGCGGACTGATGGCTAAATCGGAAATCGCCGCCAACGGTGTTTTACAGGGAGCGGTAATTCTGGCAGAAACGGGTGATCTGAACGGTTGTCTGCAACTCGCCGGTGTGGCGGCCAATGTGATCGGCCAGTCCGACGGCGTCCAGATCGGTGCAATCAGCACGATGGCCGGATCGTTGGACGGTGCGCAGATTGCCGGCATCTGGAACTTTGTTTTTGAAAATGTCAGCGGCGCACAGATCGGCCTGCTCTATAACCACGCCCGTTACGTACGCGGTGTGCAGATCGGATTGTTCAACCACTGCGAGCGGCTGGACGGCGTGCAGATTGGCCTGTTGAACACCGTGAAAGAAGCCCGCTTCAGTACCTGCCCGCTGTTGCGCGTCGATTTTTAGTCAACTTAAGGCTTTTTTTACGAAAGAAGTCTGGCATTGTCCCGCGCTTTTACGCGCATGAACCGTTTTAGAAAGGAACCACAGAATGATTAAAAAAGGCGGAACCTATGTAGTGATGGGCCTGCTCAATACCGACTCCATCGCTTATGCTACCGGCAAGCTGATTGAGGAACAGGGAGGCAAGGTGATTTATACGGTGCAAAATGAGCGCCTGAAGAAAATTTTCTTCGATCGCGGCTGTACGAACATCTCGCAGGAAGAAAAAGACGAAATGGACATCCGTTACTGCGATGTCACCATCGAAGAAGAAGTCNNCAAGTCCGCACCCTCTTTCAGGAGATCGGTGAGCTCAACGGCATCGTCCATTCCATCGGCTTCGCCAATCCGAAAACCTGTCTGGGCGACCACATTTACACCGACGCCATGGAAGACGTGAAACAGGGCTTTCATATCAGCTGCGCCTCGCTGGCGACCGTATCCCAGTTCGCGCAGGAACACATGCACAAAGGCGGATCGATCGTGACGCTTTCCTTTTCCTCACAGGTTGCATTTCCCTTCTACAACTGGATGGGCGTCAACAAAGCGGCGCTCGAAGCGCTCGTGCGTGCACTGGCCCGCGAATACGGCCGCGAACACGTCCGCGTCAACGCCGTTTCCGCGGGACCGCTCGCTACTAAAGCGGCCAAGTCCATCCCGCACTTCGCACATTTGGCGCGCGTCTGGAAAAAAATGAGCCCGCTACCGTGGGATGTCATCAATGACAAAAAAGAAGTCGCCAACGCGGTCGTCTTTCTGCTGGGCGAAGGCTCCAAAAAGATCACCGGGCAGACGCTGTATGTTGACGGCGGCGCCTCAATGGTCGGCGGCGAACTGCTTCCCAAAGAACGACCGATCAAATCAATGCCCNNGCAGCACGCTCAGAACTAACCAAACGAAAAGCCGCTCTGTTGAGCGGCTTTTATTTTCAACGAATAAGACCGGGGAAAGAGTGGCGGGAGCGACGGGACTCGAACCCGCAACATCCAGCGTGACAGGCTGGCACTCTAACCAATTGAGCTACGCCCCCGCAAGAAAGAGACAAGGAGAATAGTCAGCGGACCGCGTATTTCAAGCGCAAACTGTGAGAACTTCACCGAAGACATTTTGTTGCGGATAAATGCGACCCTGACGCGAAAAATCGATAGGATTTGCAGCCATGAAAGAGATGTTCGGACTCTATATGGTCATGACCGACCCGGTGGTCGGCTACGAAACCTGTGCACAAGCGGCGGTGAACTGCGGATTACGTTATGTTCAACTGCGTATGAAAAACGCCTCTCGAGTCGAGGTTCTGGCTGAGGCGCGTAAGGTGCGCGCCGTCACCGCTGGCACAAAAACCCTTTTCATCGTGAACGACGATGTTGAACTGGCGTGGGCGTCTGATGCCGACGGTGTCCACCTTGGACAAGGCGATATGCCGCTTGATGAGGCCCGCAGACTCTGGACAGCGCCGGGAAAAATCTTCGGTCTTTCCACGCATAGCGAAGAACAGGAGCTGGCCGCGAGGAAATTAAATCCGGACTACATCGGTGTCGGCCCGGTCTTCCCAACCCCAACCAAAGCGATCGCCGATCCCGCGCTCGGCATCGAGCGCGCCGGGACTATCATCAAAAATTCTCCGCTCACCTGCGTCGCGCTCGGCGGGCTCGATGAAACCAATCTGGCAGACGTTCTGCAGGCAGGGGCGGTCAACTTCTGTGCCGTGCGGGCCATTATGCAGAGCCCGGAACCGGAAAAAGTGATCCGCGCACTTCAACAGATTGGGCGCGCCGCGGTCTGAAGTTTCCGATGTTTGGAAGAAAAGTTTCCAATGTTGGCCGCTCCCATTCGGTCGCTTCTTTTGGAAATTCCAAAAGCACTTTCGCTTCGCTCAGGTGGAACTTTTCCGATAGGCTTCTCTAAATTTTCAGGAGAAAATATGAAACGATTCACTGCCGTTCTTTTGTCCGTCTTTTTCGCCTTCGCCGCCGCGCCGCGCGCGGCGGAATCCTACACCAATGCCTACGATGCGATCACACTGTTTACCAAGGTGCTCGAAGAGGTTCACCGCAGCTATGTGGACACCAACGAGGCGGGCTACGACTCGCTCGTCCGGCATGCGATGACCGGGATGCTGCAGGATCTCGACCCTTACAGTCAGTTTCTCGATAAAGAGTCCTATAAAGATATGAAAGACGATACAGAGGGCCATTTCAGCGGCGTCGGCCTGGTCGTGAGTATGAAAGACGGCATGCTGACGGTTGTCTCTCCCATGGAAGATACCCCCGCGTTTCGTGCCGGACTGCTTTCCGGTGATGTGCTGGTTGAGATCAACGGCGAAGAGACCCGCGATATGTCTCTTTCAGATGCCGTCAAAAAAATGCGCGGCGAAGCCGGTACAAGCATCAAGCTAAAATCGATCCGGCCGGCGACTCATGAAGCGAAGGAGAGCACCATTGTCCGAGCGGAAATTGAGGTTGCCAGCGTGAAAGATGCGAAACTGCTCGACGACGGCGTCGGCTACATCCGCATCACCCAGTTCAATGAGCCGACAGCTGCGGATCTGAAAGAAGCGTTGAAAAAGCTGACCGATCAGAAAATGAAAACACTGGTTCTCGACCTGCGCGGCAATCCGGGGGGACTGTTGACCGCTGCCGCCGGTGTGGCCGAGCTTTTTCTGCCGCACGGCAATCTGATTGTCTTTACCAAAGGTCGCGACGGCAAAAAATCGGATCAGCGGTTTACCTCGTCCGGAAAAACCCACTACACCGACTTTCCGATGGTGATTCTGATCAACGGGGGTAGCGCCAGCGCATCGGAAATTGTTTCCGGGGCATTGCAGGATCAAAAACGCGCGGTATTGGTCGGCGAAAAAACGTTCGGCAAAGGCTGCGTACAAAGCATCCTGCCGCTTGAGGACGGCGCCGCCGTTAAGTTGACAACCGCGCTGTATTATACACCCAGCGAGCGCGTCATACAGGATCACGGCATTGAGCCAGACGTGAAGGTGGAGATGGATCCCGAAGACCTTTTTAAACTCCGCCTGAAACAGGCGCAGAAGGACGGGGAGGTCGATAAAGATCTGCCGATTGAACCCGAAATCCGTGACGTGCAGCTCGACTATGCCATCGGCACCCTCAAAGGCATGATGATCCAGCAGGAATGGATGAAGTGATTTTGCTCGGCATAGAAACGTCGTGCGACGAAACCGCCGCCGCCGTGCTGGCGGACGGCGCGGTGCGTTCCAATATCATCTATTCACAAATTGCCAAGCATGCGCCGTACGGCGGCGTGGTTCCGGAAATCGCCTCGCGCGATCACGTCAAAAAACTGCCGGGCATTATTACCGAGGCACTACAGGAAGCAGACTGCACGTTTGAGCAGCTCAACGGCATTGCCGTAACGTACGGCCCCGGATTAGCCAGCTCGCTGTTAATCGGCTACTCCGCGGCCCGCGCGCTGAGTCAAACGCTGAATATTCCGCTCACCGGCGTACACCATCATGAAGGCCATATCTATTCGGTTTTTCTGGGAGAAACCCCGCCCGTTCTCGACGGAGCTTTCCCGATGATGGTACTGCTCGTTTCCGGCGGCGACACCAAGCTGGTGTATATGAAAGCGCCCGGCTGTTATGAGATCGTCGGCCAGACCATCGACGACGCGGCGGGCGAAGCCCTCGACAAGGGTGCACTGCTGCTCGGCCTCGGCTACCCCGGCGGGCCGATCATTCAGCGCACCGCCGAAGGCGGCAACCCGCACGCCGTGCGTTTCCCGCGCGGACTCGACAATGTCGGCGGCGAATGGAAATACGACTTCGACCGCAAGCTCTGCTTCAGCTTCAGCGGACTCAAAACCGCCCTGCTCTACCACGTGCAAAATAATCCGGAATCGCTTCAGGATGAAATCAAGAAGAGAGATTTGATTGCCAGCTATCAGGAAGCCGTTGCCGATGCGCTCGCCGTGCGCGTTGAGCGCGCACTGGAAAAATACAAGTGCGCCTCGTTCGCCTGCGCGGGCGGCGTATCGCTCAACAAAGTTCTGCGCGAAAAATTGGGACGTCTTTCAAAAAAACGCGGGATTCCACTGCGGCTTTCTTCGCCGCGGCTCTGTACCGACAACGCCGCCATGATCGCCGGGGCCGCTTACATCAAACAGTCTGCCGGACATCCGTTCGAACTGCCGGAAGATGTGAATCCCAACCTGCGACTGAAGAATTGGTAAAAATGGGGCCGGCGGAGGAAGTCGAACCGCCGTCCACCCACCTTCGGTGGTACTCTACTGTTGATATTTCACCACTGAAGTTCCCAGAGATTGGAACGTTCCTCCTCCGTTTTTCCAAGCATTGGAAAAATTTCGCTTCGCTCCTCCGAACCTTGAAGATTCGTTTCCAACCCTTGGAAAAAATCCACAGGCCGCAACACGCTTGCTTCCAATGGCTGGAGAAAATCGCACGTTGTGTTGAGTGTTCCCGCAGGGAATGCGACACGTAAAAGGCGGAACACAACGAGGCCGAAAGCCAAGGCGTGAGAGCGCGGGTTAGGCGCCTCCCTTTTCGGGCCTTTCATTTGCCGACAAATTCACAGTTGCCTTTTGCTTACAAAAAACAGCAGTATGAAACAGCTCGCGGATTGTATCAGCATGATGATTCTGCAGATGGATATCTATGAACTCGGCAAACAATAAACCTTCCAGCTCTAAATCAAAAAAGAACCGGGTTACACTGGCGGACATCGCGCGGACAGCAGGGGTTTCAACCGCGGTCGTCAGTGTTGCTCTGCATGGTTCGGCTAAAGGAAATATCCGAGTCAGTCCGGCCATGGTTAAAAAAATTAAGGCACTGGCGAAGAAAGAAAGATATATCCCGAATCAGGCCGCACGACAGTTATCGTTGCAACGCAGTAAAACCTGGGGAATTTTGTGTGATTCGATGCCAACAGAACTTAATGCCTCGCGCCTAGCTCTTCTGCATAAGGAGGCGAGGGATAAAGGCTATCGGGTGATTGTCGAGTATTACGATCGAACCCGCCCCGATATGGATTCTCTTTTGGAGGTTTTTCATAATCTGGGCGTTGACGGCGTCATCTGTCTGCACCATCACTTTCCGAATCAGCACACACTGATTCCCCGTCTGCTAAAAAAGAATTTTGATCATGTGGTTTTTATTGATCGGCCTGAAATACCAAAGCCCTGTTTCTGCGGAGTGGATTATATCGAAGCGGGACGAATGGTTTACCGCACACTCAGACAATGTGGTTTGCAGCCGGGGATGATTATCAAAAATCTTCTCTGGTACGCAGCCCCCCTTCTCGCCAAAGGTTTTATAGAAGCACACAAAGCGGATCGGCCAGAAGACGATTATGTGCCGGTTTGGACAGCGGAAAAACCCGATGAAAATGACAAACCGATTTTCGACATCGCTACAGCCCGCCGGGCGCTGGATTCCTGGGCCCTACCCAATAAACTGACCGGTCTGGCAGTGTTCGGAGATGAACAGGCGGCGCTGGTTCTCAATGCACTTCAGGATCGTGGACTTCGTGTCCCTCAGGATGTTGCTGTAATCGGAGTCGGGAATGCCCGAATCTGCGAGCTCGTCCGGCCCACGCTATCGAGTGTTGATTTGCAGGTAGAGCTGACGATTCATTCTGCGGTGGAAATGCTCTATCAGCTTTGCCAGAACAAGACCCCGGTCACGACAAAATGCCTGATCGAACCCGTGCTACATCTGCGGCACTCCTGCCAGCCCGAACAGACGTAAGTTAAATCAGACTTACTTCAGTCTGAAATATTCTTCGGTACGGTGAAAATTTGATTTCTGCAATTGAGGAAAAGAGCTCAGCTCGCGGGTCTGCTTGCTCAAAGTTTCATCATAATTCTGTCGCGCAATCAGAATATCCCACTCCTCCAGCCCGATTCCGGAAACCTCCGGCAAAGGAATTGCCGCATTCAATATCCATCCGTGTCTGTTCGAATACTGCGCATCCTTAACCGTTACCGTCGCTCGGATTTCTCGTCCGTCAATCAGGCGGCCTTTAGATTCGAGATCATCTTTTTTGCGCCACTTGACAACGCTGCGAAATCCGTCCGGTGAAATCCATATTTCCCAATAGAACGGCTGTCCGACTGGTTTAATGAAAATTTCACAACAATCGCCATGATAGAGGTCATCTCCGTCTTTTTCTCCGAATGGCGCAAGACATGAATCATCAAATTTCGCGACGAGATACAGGGTTCTTTGCGCAGAAAAAAAACGACAGGTTCCTTTTTCCCGAAGGATTTTTCCGTCTGTTATCCGATCCTGCGGCGGCACCAGCGAATAAACTGGAAGTTTTCCCCACGCGGAATCATCCAGCCGACCGTCAACAACTGCGAGCGGGGTTGCGCAACCGGAAACAACTCCGGCCGCGAGCAGAGATCCCACAATTTTTTTTGAAAAAAAACGCCGTTTCATGATTCATCATCATCTGATTCAGGTTTAACAACAGATCCATCGTCTGTGTCGTCGCGCTCCGCACCGGAAAGGACGCGGAACATTTCGCGGACCTCCTTTACGCCGCCGACCGAAAACCAGATGGTGGTGGCAATCCCGAGGAACAGCGTGACGTATACATAATATTTCCACCAGCCTGCCCAGAATGCAATCGGCAGTCCACTGGTTTTCCCGATGATTGTAACAACTACAAAAATCCCGAAAAGCCCCAACGTCCAGACGGTAACGAGTACATAAAGTACTTTATCGCGACGGGTAAATTCAGAAGTAATCATCGCTTTCCATCCAGTTGCCGGAAGAAGGTCTCTATCGATCCCTTCCGCATAAGCACCACGATGCAGCATCTGATCCAGATTGAATTTTTTTCGGCCTAACAGGGACACGCCAACATACACAGCCAGCGCAGTCAGCATGGTAATTCCGCTCATCTCCATGCCCGTCAGAGGGAAATCCGGCCAAATACGAAGAATCACAACTCCGCCGGTGGCAAGAATCGAACCGGTAATCATGGTGATCCAGGCCGCTAACGTTGTTCCGCGCCGCCAGTACAACCCACCGATGATTACAGCACCGGCTCCACCAAGAAAGATGGCTCCGGTAATCTGGAAGAACATGGCAATATAAACCGTCTGTTTAAAGAGCAGGCTGAAGCAGTAGGCGAAACCCGCAACGCCGCAAATGGAGGCCCTCAACCAGCGGATATGCTGCTTCGGTGAAAGCGGCTTCCCGCCGCGCAAAGGCAGAACAACATCCTGAATGAGAATGCTGCCCCATGAATGGAGATAGGGTTGGTCGGTAGTGACCATGGCACAAAACATCATGGCGCAAAAAAGGCCGACCAGTCCGGGCGGAAGCATGTAGCGCAGTGCGACAGGAACGGTCATTTGCTGTTGAATATAGGTACCGCCCGGAATGGCACCGATGGCCGATGAGATTTTTTGGGCGAGCGGTGCGTGCGAAGGACTGGTCATGACCAGCAGCGCGCACAACGGGAGCATCATCATCACCATCGCGACGACGAGCTGGCGCCACTGGCCAAGTACTTTTGCCATACGGGCTTCGTGAGGAGAACGAGCCGACGCATTAAATGCCGACCTGCCCTGCCAGCCGATATTATTGAAAAACATGGCGGCGGCTCCGATGGCAAAAAACAGGAACCCAAACTGATTGTTTGTCGACTGAAGAGGATCGACCAAGGCCGCGCCGGTCGGCGTGGAAAGCAGCCCATCGATCAATTCATTCCACGGGTATTTCCACATACAAAAGATGATCAGGACGACAAAAACAGACGTACAGAATATCCCTTGGAAAAAGTTGGTAATCAGTACGGCAATTTGTCCGCCGACAAAAACATACCACAACGCGAGAGCCAGAATTCCCGCTAACAGAACCGGATAAGTCGGAACAAGGAGTCCAGCCAAAGAGAAACTTTCAGGAATTCCGCAGAAATAGATGAAAAAGCGCGCGCTAACGGCAGGAAAGATGCCGTAGTTGATAATCCCGGCGACAAATGCCAGCAGGCCGGCAAAAATTCGGAATTTACGGCTGTAGCGCATTTCGAAGAACTGCGCCAGCGTGAGCGCACGGGTCTGCCGGTAGCGGTAAACCACCCAGCCGGTCATCGCAATGATGATCCCGATAGGTAATTGCATCAGGCTCCACCAAGCAGGAGCAAAGCCGGAGTTGTAGTGCATTTCAAAAAACATGATGGCCGAAATGGCTCCCAGCATGGCCATGCCTTCCGAAACGCCCAGCGTATACCGTCCGGCGCACCGATTGGCGGCCATAAAGTCCGCCACACTGCGCGTCAGCTTGCGCGTCCACAAAACCAGCCAAGTTGTAAACCCTATGACAATTGCCAGAATGATCCAATCAATAGGTGCCATAAAAACCCCTTTCATTCACGTAGCGGAACACAGAGTTCCGTTACGTCGCTACCGCTAACAGATGATTCGCCGTTAATTACGAACGTGATACATATTAAGATTCAACATCCGTGCGATCCGCATCCCATAGGCAATCCAGTTTTTTAAAATCACCGCGGATAGCAAAAATTTCTCCGCTGTGAACCTCAATTTCCAGCTGGCGGCGCTTATAGCTGGCGGCATCGCCAAACGTCCGAGTTCCGCCCCAACGCGGCGACCAAAACAACTCATCGCCCTGAAGCGGACTGCAGTCATCGTAGTCAAATCCCGGAAGAACATTACCTTTCTCATCAAGAATCCGTACTCGAACTCCGCCCCACGGGGCACGGGCATTAATGCGAAGATCATCGCCTAGAATATGTAGCGGACGTGTGCGCAAATAGCCGCGACCCGAGGGCGTTGCCAGATACATGAAGCCGTCCAGTCGCATGTCATGCATCATCAGAGCCGCATCATCGAGGTCCTGATTCTGGAAATGTTCCGCCTTCGATCCGCCGGAATAAAAACGAACCCGGTTATTTTCATCAATCATCATTGAGCCGGTATAGATACAGCCGCCGCCATGATCGCCGAGCTCCGGATTATCGATGAACGGCTTGCGGAATGTCCGGTTGAAATGTTTCCCGTCATAGCTGTAAACCAGCTCGCAGTTAACTTTACCATTGGCGAGCGCATGAGTAGCCGGATCGCAGTAAATTTTCCATAACAACCCAATGTACAGATCTTCATAGTGAAAGACCGGCATGCCATAGAGGCCGATCAGCGGCTCGTCCATGCTGNNAGGATGAATTGTGAGCTCCGGCTCGGAAAAATTTTCAAAGTCCGGCGTATCCATGAAAAAGATCCGGCGGTCGCCCTTCCATTTCCGAATATTGAAGGTGTAGCACTTTTTTGCAGTATTATAGAATACAGAGGTTGGAGTGTCCGTGCCGATTTGTTTTTCGAACACCTTCCATATCTTCCAGTGAATCCCGTCACCGGAAACAACCAAAGCGCGAACAGCTTGCTTCGCTCCGTCCGGTGTATAATTTATCAAATATTTGAAACGACGATCAATATCCGGATCGTAGGGATCATACGTCGGCGGTCCGCCGTCCAACCCCTGATCCAACCCGAAAACCTGATTTTTTGCAAAAACCGGACCGTTGAAAATTGCCTGACCGCGAAGATCCGGGCACTTCCAATAAATTCCATCCGTGCTCTCAGCATAACATAGCACCTGTGTGCGCGGTTTAAGATCCTTATCGACACCGTCAGGAATTTTAAGGTCGGCCAGCTCGGGGATTGATGCGGCACCGCTATAGAGCCCGATATATTTTCCCTGTTTGTCGTCACGAATTACGAGAGGAAAGTTCCATGTTCCTTCCGTTAAGCTATCTTCCAGCGTTGCCTCAGAGACATAGCGCGGAGCTCCTAGTTTCCTTTGCAGGTTCGAATACGAAATCAGCTGCCAATCATCAAAAAAGTGAATATAACCCATTGTAAAACTCCAAACTCAATTTACCGGAACGCAGATGGGTTCTTCCAAAACCTTCCTGCGAAATCCCACATTTAATTGCCCTTTTCAACAGACCGCTTGCCGAACCAGAATCCCGACAAGCCATTTTTAATTAATCGTTTAATTGTAAAAGTATATCTCCCCTAAAACACAGTTGTTTTTCGCGCTCGAAGCTGCCACAGAAGATCCCAATAGGTTACGGACTTAAGATTAAAACCGCCGCCTGCCCGCCGCCAATTTCCAACGTCACGCTGTTCGTGGGCAATTCGAGCTTGCGAAACTTCATTTTCTCAGTATCAAAACTCGAAATAGTTTTGTAATCAGGATACACGCTGAAGGATGCTGTCTGCTTCAGCTGGTCGGAGGCTGTATTAGCCGCATGCAGTTTGTTCACGATCATCAGATAGACCGCCTTGTCCGCCGGATCGTCCTGATTATAAAACTGGGAAACAATAAATGATTTCCCATTGAAATCATAAATTCCTTGGATCATTCCCGGCGCATACCGCGTCGTGCCTTCCGGCACCACCTCATCGGTATGCAAAACCATCTGCGATTTCAGCTTCATCAAGGTTCTGCCAAGCGCTTTCACCCGGCCATTTACTTGCTGCACCATCGGATAGAGAGCGGTCGGCTCGCCCGTTGGCCCGTCAACC
This sequence comes from Verrucomicrobia bacterium UBA5540, assembly GCA_002423675.1. Classification (GTDB taxonomy): domain Bacteria; phylum Verrucomicrobiota; class Kiritimatiellia; order Kiritimatiellales; family Tichowtungiaceae; genus Tichowtungia. Next base: position 3,891 of record DINM01000135.1, on the reverse strand, counting down.
AATCCCTCCGAAAAACGCAGATCTTCAATGCGCCAATTGTAATACCACAGTCCCTGTGCACCATAGGCCAGATAAGTGTTTACCATCCAGTTCAGATCCGACTCACTGGGTGCACGATAATCGATTTCCCGGTTATTCTCAAATGTATGTGCGGTTACCAGAATAAAGCCCATCAGCCCGATGTCGTTCTGCAAAGCCAAATGACGGAAATATTCAATATTTGAGTAGTAGGATGACCGAGTTGTTCCGTCCCGCTTGATTGGATAATGGCAGTTCAACATAACCGGCGGATGGACCTCTTTCACAAACCGTCTACAAAACGTTTCGTAGCTTATTCCCCAACGATCCGGAACGGCCCAGTCGGGACGGAAGTCAATAATCGGAAGCGCCCCCGCCGTATCATGGGAATAAATATAATCCACAGCATGTGCCAACACCGGCAGATCCTCGGGAATCGGTTCGTCTTTTAATGAATAGACGGTCACTTTGCCAGAGTGCGTATTTGCAAAGTCCACCATCTCCGCCAGCTCATCCATATCCTCATGCACATCACGAAATGCGCCCACCATAAGATCAAGCCCTGCCTCACAGGCATGTTCCATCTGAGGCGCCGGAGCCTGAACCATGTTCAAACCGGCATCCTTATACACCTGATATTCCTGCGTGCTACCAGAATACCGACTGAAATAGCTCCACGCCATCAAAGGAAACTCTTTCCGGGAAGTCCGCCATTGATGCCAGCGCCTAGAAGCCACTGAACCCGGTATGATCGCATTCGGCGCTGTAACCGCAGCGACCTGACCGACAACAGGCGCATTATCCATTGTGACCTGCGGACCGAAAGATGCGGTGGTTACATCCGCTAAGGTTGTTCCAAAACGAAACTCATCCAGCTTTATGCCAGAAGAAAGATTATTGTTCGATCCGCCCTGACTTTGAAGCGCAAACCACCCGAGATCCGTAATCGAACCGATATCCATATCCGACACGTCGAGTTGTGCCGCATTCGTCAGATTGGTCTCTCCCCGGCCAAGAACCCATGCCTTCAGGCTGTCATTTCCATCCGCCACATCCAGTCGTACAACAACCATCTGCGTCTCCAGTGCTTGTGTAAATGTTAACGCATTGCCAATCGGATACGCATTGCCTCCGGCAAATACAGCCGGATATGCATTGCCTGAAAGATCCTTTGTCATGCCGAAATGAACGCCCCTTTTAGTATTCCAGGATATTCGATTCGAAAGGCCGCCGCCAATCAGTCCCATCGCAACACTGGAACCTTCATTTAAATTCAACAAATTCCCCATTTTAATGAGCCCGCTCATATAAAATACCGACCCGGACACAGGCGTATTTATAACCCGATACATGTTATAGGAACGGGGAGAATGATCCGCTGAATTCCAGCTGTCAGTACGAATTCGGGCTACTCCTGCTGCTGAACTCCCGGCCACAGCAATATGCTTTAATCCCCGATCACCCTTTGTCATAAATATGAGAGTATTTCCATTCCAAGGTTGTGAAGGCGTAAACCCAAATGTCCCGGTTATATTGGAAGCATTTCCGGGAGCACCTAAATTTTCGGTTTTATAACCGGCAACACTTCCCGTTGAAAACGATTCCGAAGCAATAAGTGCTGCTGATAAAGAAGCACTCAAAGTCATCACTAAAAAACAAATGGCATATTGTATACTTTTCATAAATTCCTTTATTAACGCTATCTTTTTTACTGTTTTCTAAAGCATGTCCGCACAACAGCCGAAGTGCAGTTTATTCAACAACCAACACCCCTCTGAGAAGATCGCTGCAACGGGAAGTCGGCCCCACCAAGATTTCAAACTCGCCTGGTTCTACCACGCGCTGACAGCTGCTATTGACCATAGACAGAGCTGAAAACGGCAACTCAAATTTTATAGTTTTCTCCTCGCCCGCCTCCAACGCGATACGCTGGAACCCCTTGAGTTCTTTAATCGGCGTGGTTGCTGAGGAATAAACGTCATTCACATAAATCTGAACAGTCTCAATACCCGACCGGTCACCGGTATTTTTTACTTTCACCGATCCTCGCACAGCCTCCCCTTTTTCTAGGGTTGTTTTCGCAAGCTGAAGGTCGGAATATTCATAGGAGGTGTAGCTCAGACCGTCCCCAAAAACCCACAGAGGCTCTACTGGCATATCGCAATATGTATCAGTGTGCCAACCGGGCAGCTGGTTGTAATAAACCGGCTGCTGACCGACATGAACAGGGAAAGAAATCGTCAGCTTCCCGACGGGGTTTACGTCGCCCCATAAAATGTCCGCCAGCGCGCGACCTCCTTCCATTCCGGGGTTCCAGGCTTCAATAACCGCCGGGGCATTTTCCTTCACCNNCAGGGAATAGTCAGCGGCCGGCCATTAATCAACACCACGATCATTGGCTTACCGGCAGCGTGAACCGTTTCCAACATTGCCTGCTGAGACGGATTTAAATCCAGATTTGCGCGGTCGAAACGCTCACCAGTCTGATCCAGCACATCGCCGACAACAACAATCGAAAGATCCGCTTCCTCGGCCAACTGTTTCACTGCAACCAGTTCTTCCTTTGCTGCCGACTTTATCATGTCCGGACCCGGACAATAATACACTTTACTATTATTCCCGGCACGGGCTCTCACACCATCCAACACCGTCGTGGTCATCTCCCGTGGATGACTGCCATCAGGAATAATATCCTGTCCGCTACCACTGGACCAATCGCCCAATTGCTGCAATGGATCATCTGCATTGCGACCGAATACTGCAATTTTCTTATATTGACCATCTGTCAAGGGTAGCAGATTATCTCCGTTCTTCAGCAGCACAATGCTCTCGCAGGTCACCTTATAATTGACCTTGCGATGCTCTTCACAGCCAATGATCGTTCGGGCTCGTTCGCTGTCATCATAACGCTTGCCGTCGAATAGCCCCAATTCAAATTTTTTCTTGAGAATACGTCGACATGCGTTATCAATATGTTGCTGATCAACGTTTCCATTATTCACAGCCTTAACAGCCATCTCAAAAAAATCCTCGCAATTCATCATCATGTCATTGCCGGCGTTAATCGCCAGTGCCGCCGAGTCCTCCAAAGTCGGCGCAACTTTCATAAACTCATGCATCCATTGATAATTACGGGAATCCGTCACCGTAATGCCGTCGAATCCCCATTCGTCACGCAAGACATCTCTCAGCAACCAGCGGTTGCCCGAACAGGGCACACCGTTGATGGCATGATAAGCCACCATAAACGAACTCGTTCCCGCGTCAACCGCCGCATGGAACTGATCAAAGAAAAGAGAACGCAGCTTGCGCTCGGAAATGTCCGCTTCGCTAGAATCCCGTCCACCTTGGGTTTCCGAGTAAGCGGCAAAATGCTTGGCGCAGGACATAACGGAATCAGGCGATGAAAGATCGTCCCCCTCATACCCACGAATCATGGCCGAAGCCAGCACCTCGATGAGATAAGGATCCTCACCAAAAGTTTCGTTGATCCTCCCCCACCGCAAATCCCGAGCTACACACAGCACGGGCGAAAAGGTCCACTGCACACCGGTAGGACGGGTCTCTGCAGCCGTCACCCGAGCGACCTGATAAGCTACATCCGGATTCCAAGAACATGATAAGCCAAGTTGAGTAGGAAAGATTGTCGCACCAGGACAGAAACTATGGCCATGAATAGCATCAATTGCCACAAGAACAGGGATTCCGAGTCGGGTTTTCTCACCTTCCATTTTTAACAATTCTGCACCTTCATTAATCTGGCTGAGAAATGCACCAACGTGTTTATTCTGAATCCACTCCCTCATGTCCTTAGGTTTGCGGCGTCCATCTAGAATCATCATTTGGCCAATTTTCTCTTCCAGCGTCATCCGG
>DINM01000081.1:21125-24437 GCA_002423675.1 Verrucomicrobia bacterium UBA5540 | reverse complement strand
TTTGAGCGGGCTCATGAAGAGGCTGTCGGCGCCGCCGGTTAGACCGCTATTGGACACAAAACCGGAATCCCCGAAAACGACCATGCGCGACGGACGGATTTGCATATTCAGTAGGCCGGTGGGGTCGCCTTTTTCAACGGCAACCGCCATGGAGACCGGCCCCTTCAGGTCGTCGGTGTCGGGATCATATTTGGCGGGCACCTGGTCGGGCTGCGCTTCGGCCCAGCTGTTTTTAGAAGAGAATGCCAGCGGCGTCACCTGCGGCCGGTCGGCAGCGGTGGTTTTGGGTTGGGTTAAATCCGGCTGAACCGAGCGCGGCATATGAAAAATGGCGGCGGTGGTGCCGAGTTTAGCGGTGATAGGATGACGGTTGTTATAGGCCGAGACAAATACTTCGCGGCCGGTTAGCGTGCGATCCGGGTCGATGACGACATCATTGCGAAGCAGGACACCCCAGTCCTGAAGTGTTTTTTCCAGACCGGAGGTCTGGCCGGCATCAGCCAGCACCATCAGACGTCCGCTGCGCCGAAGCCAGGTTGAGATGATATCCGCCTCGGCTTTCGACATGCTTTGTGACGCACCCGCAATAATCAGTGCAGCGCAATCGGCGGGAATCTGTTTTTCGGTGCTCAGCAGCAGCGGCTTTACGGTGATGTTGTCGCGCTCAATCAGCTGGGCGGCTCCGGAGAAGCCGATGCGGCGATCGAAACTGGTGATGTCGCGCTCGCCGTNNCCACGGGAACGGTTTTCTGGACGACTCCCTGTATGGCCGACGAAAAGGCCAGTTCGCCTTTGAAGGAGGTGATGCGGTCGATTCCGCTGGATTTATCGATATTGGCGATTTCATCGGCGCGGACATATTTACTGCGTCCTTCGCAGTCAAACACCACGACGTTGGGCTCGGTTACCTGATATTTTGTTGCCAGCACCTCGGTCTGTGAAATATCGCGATCCGGATCGACCCATTGAATATCCAGACGTTTGCAGTGAAACTGGTATTCACGCAGGAGATTGTGAATGTCTTCGTAGAGCACATTGCCGGGCTGAAAGAACACCGTGATTTCGACCGGTTTATCGAGGCTTTCGAGAAGGCTGATGGTTTTGGAGGAGAGACTGTACAGCTGCGCCTTGCTCCAGTCCGTGCGGTAGTAGTGACGGAACGAGAGATAGTTAACCATCAATGTGAGCGCCAGCGCCAGCAACAACGCGACCCCGGTGTTTAACGTGATCCATAAACGATGTCTTCGGTTTTTCATGATCAAAAGGTATCAGTTCTCAGTTATCCGTTTCCGGGTGTGTTCCATATTTCAATAATCCATTCTCTATCGACGGGCTTCGACGGCCTTAATGGTTGCAAAGAGAAAGAAAATCGTTGTGCTGAGATAGAGCACCAGCGAGCGGGAATCGAACACACCGCGCGACGACTCCATCAGGTGAAGCGCAGACGAGAGATAGCCGCCGACCTCGCGCACGATCGGGTTTTTCGAAAGATGCGGCTCAAATAAACCGCCGAAAAAGAAAATGCTCATGACGGAAAATGTTGAGATGGCTGCAATAATCTGATTCGACGTCAGCGCCGAGGCCAGCATGCCTAGCGCGATGAAGGCTGAGGCGATCAGGCAGACCATCAGGTAGCCGTTTGCAATGGATTCGGGTTCAATCAGATGCGCCGCGGCGGGGGCCAGCTTGCTGGTGATCACCAGGTAGAGAAGAGTGGGCAGGCACATCAGGATGAAAAACGTAAGAACACCCGCGAACTTTGCTGTAACGACGGTTCCGTCGGTGACCGGCGCGGTCATCATCGTTTCAAAGGTGCCGTTTTTCCGCTCTTCGGCAAACGTGCGCATTGTCAAAACCGGCACAACAATCAACATGCTGGCCCAGATCACCACCATCAACCCTTGCACTGAACGCATCACTTCCAGATTTTCTTTAACCAGCCAGTAGTAGCCGCAACCCGTCACCAGCAGAAAAAACATCAGCATCACATACGCGATCGGCGAAAGAAACATCGCGGACAGTTCCCGTCGCCAGAGTGCAAAAAACGTTCTCATGATTTGGCTCCCGCCGCTTTGTCTTCGCGAATGATCGTCACAAAAATATCTTCCAGCGAGCGACTTTCCAGATGCAGCTCGCGGAGTTTCCAACCCTTGGAAACTGCGCATTCAAAAACCTGAGTCCGAATATCGGGATCCGATGAATCCACCCGGTAGCGGTTCCATTCGTTATTCAGCGGCTCGTGCGAAACCACATCCACTGCGTCGAGGCTCTTTAGCGTCGCCTCAATCACACCGGGATCGCCAGCGATTTCGGCGCTGATCAACACATCGCCTTCCAGCCGCTTTTGCAGACTTTCCGGCGAGTCGGAGGCGACGATCTTGCCTTTATTGATAATCAGAATTCGGCGACAGGTCATTTCGACCTCCGGCAGAATATGGGTCGAAAGCAGCAAAGTATGGCGCTCGGCCAGCTGGCGGATCAGCTCGCGCACTTCGCGGATCTGGTTCGGATCGAGTCCGGCCGTCGGTTCGTCGAGAATCAGCAGATCTGGATCATGAAGCAGGCTGTCGGCCAGGCCGACACGTTGGCGATAGCCTTTGGAAAGCTGGCCGATGATCCGACGGCCGACTTCGGTGAGACCGCACTGTTCTTTTACAATATCGCGACGCCCGCGGATCGCTTTGCGCGCGACGCCTTTGATCTGTGCGCGGAACTTCAGATATTCATCCACGCGCATTTCGGTGTAGAGCGGGCAGCTCTCCGGCATATAGCCGATATGACGGCGGGCTTCCATAGGGTCTTCAAACACATCGCAACCGGCGATTTCCACCGCGCCGCGTGTCGGGTGCAAAAAGCCGGTCAGCATGCGCATCGTCGTCGTTTTGCCTGCGCCGTTCGGTCCGAGAAACCCAATAATTTCTCCGCGTTTTACTTCGAACGATACATTGTCCACTGCCGTGTGGCCTGCAAACTGTTTTGTCAGGTTAGAAACCTTAATCATAGTTAAAGAGCTCCGGAAACAATCGGGGCATTATCTATGAGACGCGCGCGCAGTCAAGCCGCGTCCCCGGTTCCAATGCTTGGAAAAAACTACGCCAAAAGTTCCAATCATTGGAAAACAGATTGTTTTTTGCGTTCAAAATTTTCCNNCGAAAAGCCGAATGCGACGACAATGGAGAGACTGCTGATCTGCATCGGCCAGCCTGCGCCCTTGGCCATTCCCGTGCTGAGCCCGATGCCCAGAGCCAGCCCGGCAATGCCGCCGAGCAGGCTGATGGCGAGCGCTTCGATGAGAAACTGCGCCATGATGTC
>DINM01000081.1:5111-21093 GCA_002423675.1 Verrucomicrobia bacterium UBA5540 | reverse complement strand
TCGCGGGTGCGCTCGGTCACCGACACCAGCATGATATTCATGATGCCGATACCTCCGACGATTAGCGAAATGCCCGCAATGCTGGCGAGCAGAACCGACATGATCCGGGTTGTGGAGCTGAGTGCTTCCTGAATTTCAGCCATATTGCGGATATCGAACGGATTTTCATTCGGGTTACGGTTGTGGCGGGCGGCCATGATATCCTGAATGTCATCCTGCGCCTTGGGCATGTTTTCCATTTTGTCGATTTCCGCATCGATTCCGTCAATGTAGCGTTTGCCGAAGAGGCGGTACATGGCGGTGGTGATGGGAATCCGGACGGTGTCATCCTGATCACGCCAGGCATTGGCGCCCCGCTCGGGCAGCACACCGATGATTTCATAAGCGCGACGGTTGATACGAATGGTTTTGCCGATTGGATTTTCCCCCTCTCCGAAAAGATTACGAAGCGGTGTCATGCCGATGACGACAACCTGCGCGCGGCGCGCGATGTCTTCGTCGGTGATGTAGCGTCCAAGCATTGGAATTTCGGCGCGCATCGGGGCGTAGTCAGGAGAAACCCCGTAGGCTTGCGTGGCCCAGTTTTTTGCGCCGTACTGAAGTTGCACGTTGCCGCGAATGCTGGCGGCCGCGCTTTTGACATGCGGCACCTGTGCGACGGCCGCCGTATCAGCAAGCACCATTCGCGAGATGTCTCCGGCGGCCAGTCGGACGCCCTGACTGCTGCGTGAGGCGGGCCGGATACTCAGCAGATTGGAGCCGAGTCGAGAAAGCTGTTCGTTGACAGAGGCTTTGGCGCCGAGCGCCAGCGAAACCATAGTGATGACGGCGGCGACGCCGATCAAGATGCCCAGCGCCGAAAGAAAGGTGCGGGCTTTGTTGTGCCAAAGTGCCCGCAAGCTTTGCCGGGTGAGGGCGGTGCCTTCGCGCAGCGTGGCCAGCCAGCTTCGTTTCGTTGAGTTTCCACGCAGCAGGTCCAGCAGGACTTCGTCCGGGGTCTCCTGTGCGACAGGCGATTCATTCCGGCGGTCTTCCTGAATTTCGCCGTCGCGGATGGTGATGATGCGATCGGCGTGCTCAGCCACTTCAATGTCGTGGGTGACGAGGACGACGGTGAGGCCCTGCCGGTGGAGGGCGCGGAAGAGCGCCATGATGTCCTGCGAACTTTTCGAATCGAGATTACCGGTTGGTTCGTCGGCGAGAATGATGGACGGGTTGTTGACGAGTGCACGGGCAATGGCAACGCGCTGTTGCTGTCCACCGGACAGTTCGTTGGGGCGGTGGTGTGTACGGTCGCCGAGTCCGACACGTTCAAGCATTTTCAATCCGCGATGTGCGGCGCCGGTGTTTCCGGAATAGAGCAGGGGCAGGTTGACGTTTTCGAGCGCCGAGGCGCGTTGAAGCAGGTTGAACTGCTGAAAAATGAAACCGATGGTGCGGTTGCGCAGGCGCGCAGTTTGCTTGTCGGAAAGTCCGGTGACGTTTTTTCCGTCGATTTCGTAGGTTCCGCTATCGGGCCGGTCGAGCAGGCCGATGGTGTGCATCAGCGTGGATTTGCCAGAGCCGGAGGTGCCTATAATAGCGATGAATTCACCCTGCTCGACGGTGAGCGAAACGTTGCGCAGGGCGTGTACGGTGTACTCGCCCATCTGATAACTTTTACAGATGTTTTTGAGACTGAGCATGACGGTTACCGTGCGGGCCGGCTCGATTTTCCGCTTTGCCCGGAGCTGGTTTTTGATTGGCCGGGCAGGAACGGATTGCTTCCCCCGTTATCCGTTTTACGAACGATCTGAGGAATCAAAACCTCTTCTTGGGCGCTGAGACCTTGAGTAATTTCGGTCAACGAGTTTTCGCTCAGGCCGGTTTGAACCGGCCGTATTTCCGGTTTGCCGCCTTTGGCAAGCAGGCGGACAAAGGCTTTGCCTTTACGATATTCGAGTGCCGCTGTGGGGATCACGGGAACATTTTTGTGTTCTTCCACCAGAAAGGTCAGTGTAGCAGTCATGCCGCTACGGGCGAAGTCCGGCATATTTTCCGGCATAACGTCCACTTCATACATGGTCACATTACTGACCATCTTCGAGTCATACGCGATATTTCTGACGGTTCCGTTGAAAACGGTATCCGGATAGGCATCCAGTTGTACGTTCACATGCTGTCCGGTAAAAACGGATCCGATATCGGTTTCGTCCACCTGTCCGACAACAATCAGTTGGTCGGCAATCACCACCACGGCATCATTGGCACTGATCGTTTGTCCCGGCTCAAAACTACGGTCGATCACCGTACCCGCCATCGGCGCAACCAGCGGAGACGCTTTATACATATTTTCCCAGTATCTCAGATCCTCTTCACTTTTCGCTCGGGCGGTATCCAGCATGGTGGCGCGCTCGGTAGAGCTGATCCAGGCGATCATCTGATTTTTTTTGACCGGATCGCCTTCCTTTACCAGCAGCTGTTCAATACGACCGGCGACCGGCGATTTGACTCCCAGCCGGTTGTCCGGACTGACCTGCCCGGTGCTGTCGATGGTTTGGCGCAGGGTTCTGAGTTCCACTTTTGCCGGGACAAACTTCTGTGCTTCGGCCAGTGCGGAGGCTTTTGCTTTATGTCCTCTGTAAAACCAGAATCCACCGCCGGCCAAAGCCAGCAGGATCAGAACAAAAATCATTTTTTTCATAACAGCATTCCTTATTGAATCGAACTCAACCCCATCGTGTTCTTCCAGGCGGCTTCTGCCTGATCGGCGGCCCGGCGGCTCGACAGCCAGCTTCGTTGAGCGGAGATCAGCTGGGTTTCAATTGTGTCCCAGTCCTGAAAGCTGGAGAGACCCTGCTCATAGCGCGCTCTTGAAACCGTTGCGCGTTCTTCGGCGGCTTGCAACAGGTCCTTCTGCACACTCATCGCTTCATAACTGCTGCGGTAGGTGTTGAGCGCGACCTGCAGACTATCCATCAGATCCAGCATAGTCTTTTCAGCATTCAGCCGGGACTGCTCGCGCTTCAGGCCGGCAACGATAATGTCCTGCGAGTTTTTTCCACCGGTAAAGAGCGGTAGCGAAACCGCAATGCCGGCATTCCAGTTTTCGGTTTGAATATCACTGTCACCAGAGCCAATCAGATTGGCGGNNGATTGGCGGATGCTGTAATCTGAGGGAAGCGTGCGCTGCGCGAGATGATAAACCCCTGTTCGGCGGCTTTGATGTTGGCTTCGGCTGAATGATACGAAGGCGTCTGGCTGGCCAGCTCATCCAGTGACACGCTGGCCGGCGGCTCGTCCGCCCGCAGTACACCTTTGACCGTGAACGGAGTAAACGTTCGCAGTTTCATCAGGCTGGCCAGCCGGCGCTGAGCCAGTTCCATCAAGCGTCCAGCATCTTTGACATCATAAAGAGCCTGTTTCAGCTGTGCCTGTTTCAGCATCAGAGAATCTTTATGTTCACGCCCGCCCTCATAGCGCAGTTCTACCAGCCGGGCGTTGTCGGCGCGCCGCGCGGCAATATTTTTCATTAGATCCACGAGTTCTTGAGCGTAGAGTTGATCTGTAAAAGCCTTGCGGAGGTCATATTGAATATTCGAGCAGGTCTGGTCGAAATTGGCCTTCTCCGCATACAGCTCGGCCTCCGTCTGTGTTACCCGGGCGCGATTACCGAAACCAGAAAAAACCGTATACTTGGCACTCAGTGAGGTGGACAGGCCTTCCCCGTTTTCCCAATTGGCATCACCTTTCGGTTTGTTTCCGTTGACGGAGCGGCTGGCGTTAGCAGAGGCCGTTGGATAATAAACCGACTGTTGCGACTTCAGCGTGGCTTCGGCCTCTTTCAGCTTCAACCGCGCAATCGAAAGATCCAGATTGTTTGAGATCGTTGTGGAAAAGCACTCTTGCCAGGTCAGTACATCATCAGCACGGAGCGATCCCGCCAGACAAAGCAGGATGGCAACAATAGAGAAACAACAAGATTTGAAGGTCGGCATAGGCGCAGACTATAACGCTTTGATCCTGAAAATTATTATTAAATAATTTAAATTTTTCGGTGTTTCCAAACGTTGGAAACCGGCGAGGCCGATAAATTAAATTTTTCCAAACCTTGGGAAACCCATTGGCTATTTTTGGGCGGGCGGTTCTTTGCCGAGTTTGGCGAGGGCCGCTTTGAGGTCGGTCCACGCTTCGCCTTTGCGGCCGGGCGAGCGCAGGAGGTAGGCCGGGTGGTAGGTGGGCATGAGATCGATGGTTTCGTATTTGCACCACGTTCCGCGGAATTTGGTGATGGCAACCGGTTTGTTCAATAGGCCTTCGACCGCGGTTTTGCCGAGCGCGACGATAAGTTTCGGCTGAATGAGAGCAATCTGTGCTTTGAGATACGGAATACAGGCGTTCATCTCTTCCGGAAGCGGAACACGGTTTCCCGGCGGGCGGCATTTGACGATGTTGGCGATAAAAACCTCTTCCCGTTTGTAGCCCATCGCCACGATCATTTTATCGAGCAGATGGCCCGCCGCGCCGACAAACGGGCGGCCCTGCGCATCTTCGTCCGCGCCGGGGCCTTCTCCGATGAACAGAATGTCCGGCTGGTTCGGATTGCCTTCGCCGGGTACGGTGTTTTTACGGGATCCGCTCAGCGGGCAGGCGGTGCAGGTGCGGATTTGCCCGGCGATTTCTTCGAGCGTTTTGCCAGTGATACGCACGGTGCTTTTCGGGGTTTCGGCGGCGGGCGGCGGGCGGAAGGTGGGCCGGGTTGCGGCAGATCGTTGCGCCGGGGCCGGTTTTTGCGTCGGCGCGGGTCGCAATGCGGTCAGCGTTTCTTTGGAAATTTCCAAGGTTTGGAAACCTTCCTCTTTTTTATATTCAAGGAAGTCCGTCAGGTTTTGAGCAAACTGGCTGAGACCGGTCATGAGTTCTGTTTTTTCTGAGCCGGAGGCACGTTGACGGAGAGGAGGGCGAAGCGGACGGCTTCGTCGCGGTCGCGCAACGGGGTGAATTGAAANNCGGAAGCTGAATCCAGCTGAAGCCTTCGGTGAGCGTTTTGCGTCCGGAAATCGCCGCGTTGAACAGATCACTGAAATCCTTGTTGATATCGGGCTTCAGGATGGATTCAAAGGAAAAGCTTTTGCGCGTGATACCGAGAACTCTTTGTGCGGCAAGGTTAAGCAGAAAAACCTCCTGATGTACGTCGATTGCGGCGAGCGGTTCGGCAGAACGATCCAGAATCAAATCAAAGGCGCGGGCGTGAATGGAGACGCGGTCGGCGCGCAGCCGGTCATAAATCAGCAACCGTTCGGAAACCCGGTTGGCGAGGCCTTCGAGCCGGGAAATTTCATCGGTAAACCGGCGGCGGGTGCGGATGCCGGCCTCATAGTCGTTGGCGAGCAACAGGCGCAGGAATTTAAAAAGCCGGACGCGAAAGCCGATGACGCGGATGGTGAGGTATGTCCAGCAAAGCAGGCCGATTATGAAGAAGACGTACAGGCTCCAGCGAATCGGCTCCTCGACTTGCGGCCAGGCGAGCAGCCCGGCGGTCAGCCCGCACAGCGGCATCAGGAACCATAGGATGGTGAGAAGGTTGGGGATCATAATGTCCTACTGATTTGCAAAACGTTCCACATTTTTATTGCTGCCGACGATCAGCAGGCGGTCGGTTTCTTCCAGAATGTCGTCGGCTTTCGGCACGTCTTCAATGGATTCTTCGAGTGTCCGTTCGCCCTGCTCATTAATAGCCGGGATCATCTTTTTGATGGCGACGATGTTCACGCCGAATTTGTTGCGCGGATCAAGCGCGCGCAGGGTTTTACCGATGAATTCTGCGGGAACCTGAACTTCGATAATGCTGTGCCCTTTGGCCAGCGGGATATAACGCGTGATGTTTGAGGCGGCGAGGCTGGTGGCAACGAAACTGCCCATCTCTTTCTCGAGGTTGATGACATTATCCACTTCGAGCATTTTAAGAATTTCCTGCTGGAGCGGGCTGAGGGCACGGGTCCAGATGCGGTGAACACCGATTTTTTTGAGCAGAATGGTGGTGAGCAGGTTGGCTTCGATGTCTTCACCGATGCAGACCACGGCGACATCGACGTTTTTGATGCCGACGGCCCGCAGTGCGTTTTCGTCCGTCGAGTTCAGCGTTGCAGCGTGAGCGACCGAATCTTTGATGGCCTCGACCGGCTCGCGGTCGCGGTCGATCGCGAGCACTTCGACCCCTTTTTCGGTCAGTTCGCGCGCAACAGAGCTTCCGAAGCCGCCCAGTCCGATTACAGCAATATTTCTCATAAGAATCTCCTGCGGAGTTGTTAAAACCGTTGAACGTTCAAGCCGTTAACGTCGTTTGGCCAACACGCCATGACTCCGTTATTCCAATATTCTATTCCCTGTTACCCTATCATAATGCGTTCTTCCGCATAGCGGTATTTTACCAGTCGTCCAGTTCCCAGCATGAAGGCAAAACCGATCGTGAGCGGGCCAAGACGGCCGATGAACATCATCAGCGTAATGAGTAGACGTCCCGGCAGGCTGAGCTCCGGCGTTAATCCGGTTGAAAGACCGACTGTCCCAAAGGCGCTGACGGTTTCGAAGAGCACGTCCAGAAAGTTTTTCTGTTCGAAAACCGCCAGCAGCATGGTGGCGCCGCAGACGAACAGCAGAGAGGAGCACAGAACCATAACGGCTTTTTGAACCACTTCCACCGGGATGGTGCGGCGATAGAGCTCCGGGTCTCCGCGGTGCTTGAAGCCCGCGCGAATGACCGCCCATAGGACGGCCGGGGTTGTGAGTTTAATCCCGCNNCGTTGCGGGTTGCAGTGCGCCGATGTCACAGGAGTTGAATCCCGCCGTGCGGGTTGTGACGGACTGGAAGAGCGAAACCAGCAGTGCATGATCCGGTTGCATCCCCGCCAACTGGCGGTGCTGCTCGAACCAGTAGAACAGTCCTGTTCCGGCCAGAATCAGTCCGGCGGTCCAGCTGAGCGCCAGATGGCTTTGGATGCGGAATTTATGTTTCGGCCCGCCCTGTCGGGTCATCTTTTTCTTGAAGGCCTGATAAAAATCGCCGATTACGACAAAGCCGATGCCGCCCAGAATAATCAATCCGCCGATGACCGCGTTGANNGGAATGGAAAACTGAAGCCCACGCCGCCTGCCATCCATTGTCAAAGGAGTCTCGCCAGCTGAAGAAAAGAGCAATTGCTCCGGCCGTTTCCAGTAAAACAGTCATGACGATAATGAACAGAACCAGACGGCGAATGTTCATCATAATATCCTGATCCAGTACATCCTGCATGACGCTCTCGTTACGTAGGGAAACGCTGCGGCGCATCAACAGGGCGAGGGACATCGAAAAGGTCATGATCCCCAGTCCGCCGACCTGAATCAGCGCGAGAATCACCGCTTGACCAAAAAAACTGAAGTGGGTGGCGGTATCGTAAACGATCAAACCGGTCACGCAGGTGGCGGACGTGGCGGTGAACAGGGCTCCGGGAAGGTCGGTGATTTCTCCGGCGACGGTCGCGATCGGCATCATCAACAGAACGGTGCCGATTCCGATCACTCCGGCAAAACTCATCAGCATCAATTGAGCGGGTTGGAGGCTCAGCAGGGTGATAAATTTATGGACGCGCCGCGTTCGGGAAATGAGCATCGCCAGAATCGCCGTCTGTCGCAGAATTATGGAAAGGGAATCATTCTGCGAATCGAACAGGAACTGAATCAGCGGGACAAAAACAATCAGATCGAACCAATGCGTTCGCAGGTAGCGCAGGCCCTCGCGGCTGGCGAGCCAGTNNGCAAAGAGCCCAAGAATGGACAGATTGATCTGCCGCACCAGCAATGGGTAAGAGCGCAACAAATCAGTGTGCTCCAGCAGCAGCAAAGTAAACCCGAGCAGGGCTACTGGTCCGATCAGATAGTTTAATCGGTTGGTTAGTTTTTTAAGCATGAATGCGGGCATCTTCGTTCCTTTGTCGGGCACCGTCAAGGCGTTAGAAAGGCAAGGCCAGCCCGGCGGCCAGCAGTCCGCCGAAGAGCAAATAGAGCCCGGCGGTCTGCGGCGGGGCATCGGCCAGATCGAGACTTAGACGGGTTGCGACCAGGACGCGCTGCACTTGTTTCCACGCCAACGGCAGAGAGAGTAGCGGCAGCAAGATGCCGACGTGTACGGTTTTGGAAGTCGCCGCCGCAACCAGTGCAACATAGGCGCTGAAAATTAGAATGGCGTACAGTTTTTTTGTTCGCGTTTCGCCCAGCCGCATCGGCAGCGTGGTGAATCCGGCGGTCGAGTCCATTCGCAGGTCGCGCAGATTATTCACCNNAGCAGAATTGCGGTCACCAGACAGCCGCAGGCCAGCGCCGGCCACGCCGCCACGGGGGTCAGAGTTCCGGTCGCAACATAAAACGCGCCGTCAAAAAGAAGCGGCCCCATCAGGACAAAAACAAACGGCTCGCCGAGCCCTTTATATTTGTATCCGCGCCGGTGCGAATAAAACCACGCTCCGGCGGTTCCCGCCAGCCCGGCAATCAGCAAGGGCCATCCACGGATCGACGCGAGAAGCAGTCCCGTCGTTGCTCCGGCGAACACATAGAATCGGCCCCATTTCAGCATACAGACCGGACGGACAACGCCCTCCGTCAGCAGGCCGCTCGATCCGCGTGCCTCGGTGGTATCAAACCCGAGCGTAAAATCATAATAATCATTCAGCAGATTCACGCCTGCGTGCAGCAGCAGCGCGCAAAACAGCATCAGCGGGAAAAGCGGCCACGCCATCGGCAAACCCTGTACACGGGCGAAGAGAAACGCAACGGTCACCGGAATGACCGTTGCGGAAAACGAATAGGCGCGCAGCGCGCGCCACCAGATTTTAAACGCAGTGCTCACGATGGTTTATTTTCTGGAAATAAAATAATCCAGCGACCATTTGCCTGCACCTTTCAGCAGGAACATCAGCGCTGGTATCAGATAAAGCCATGCCATTTCCTGTTTGGAAAACGGTTGGCCGCCCAGTGCACCGAAAACGGCCACGCCCATGGTACAGAGTATCATAAACGCCGCCGGGCGCGTCAGCAGGCCGATTGCCAACAGCAGAGCGCCGAGACTTTCCGACCCGGCGGCCAGCCACGCCATGAACTGCGGGGCGGGAACGCCGAGGCTTGTGACGAAGCCGGTGAATTTTTCCATGCCGCCGAATACTTTCTGGCAACCGTGCGTCATCATTGCCGCGCCGATAAAGACGCGCAGGATCAGGATGCCGATATTGGCATCGGGAGTTGTTCCGAAGAGAATCTGCTTAATCTTCATAATGAGCCTCCTTCTTGAACAGTTTCGCGGCGATTCTGGCAAATCCGGCGAAGTTGGAAAGGTTGTAATTCCGGAATCCGCACATGAAATAGTGCAGGCGCAGTCCGGATTTTCCTCTGATCCAGATCCGGCTGAACAGCTGTCCCACACTGTCGCCGTGCAGCGGAATCACCCAGCCCGCATCGAACGGCCGGAACGGTTTTGTTTGTTCGCCGCGCAGCCTGCGCGCGATGTTTTTTCCGGCACACTTTCCTTCGTACCACGAGAAATTCACCGCCTTACGAAGCATCTGTCCGTTTTGATCGAACGCGGCGGCGTCGCCCGCCGCAAACACGTCCGGATAATTCGGCAGTGAAAGATCAGGATTTACCTTCAGCCGGCCGTCGCGCAATCGTTCGAGGGTTCCTTTCAGTTCCGGAACGGCAAACGTCGAACCGCCCGCCCAGCAGAAAAAAACATCCTCAAAGACCTGATCACCGGCGGTCACATTTTTCCCGTCAAAGCCGGTCACCCGCGTTTCCGGTAAAACCGTAATGCCGGTTTTGGCGAGGAACGACTGAATGGTTTTCCGTTTGTCCTCCGGCAGAAACGGCAGGATTTCTTTACCCGGATCAACCACCGTTACGCGGCACGGTTTGCCTGCGAACCGGGCGCGGTAGAAAAGACTCATCGCCAGCTCCAGTCCGGTATAGCCGCCGCCGGCCATCACTACGTGCGGCTGATCTTTCTTGAGCAGGTACGCTCCGAAGTCGTCGCGGATGCGCCGCGCGGACTCGAGCGAATCGAGATGATAAATCCGGTCGCGGTGCTGATCAAAGCCATGGAAATCCGTCACCGACCCGGCGGCAATCAGCAGCTTATCAAATGTGATCGTCTCATCACCCGCAACCAGCGTTTTCGCGTCGAGATCAATCGATCTCACCGCTTTTTGAACGTGCCGGACATTTTTCGGAAGCAGTTTTTCCAAGGATTGGAAAAGAAACTTTTCGTCCACCCAGCCGCCCGCCAGATCGGGCAGGGCGGGCAGCATCACGGTTGTGCTGCGCGGATCGTACAGCACGATTTCCGTGTCTGCTTTACGCAAGGCGTGGCAGGCCTGCCGTCCGGCGAAGCCGCCGCCAACAATGACCGTTTTTCTGTTCATCACGCGCAAGAATAGGCTAGAGTCCGTGCCGATGCAAAAACTCAAAGCGGAAATCGAAAAGCAGTTTGCCCGCCATCTGGAAGAGCATTCCTTCTGGAAACAACTGGCATCTGACAGCCCGGAGGGCTTTCGGGCAGTACGCGAAACGTTGCTCGCGCCCGGTAAGCGGCTGCGTCCTCTTCTCTTCTGTGCCGCCTGCCGCGATGCGGGCCGCGAACCGCTTCCCGATTTAATGCCCGTCGTGCTCGCGCTCGAACTCGCGCACGCCTTTATCCTCATTCACGACGACATCATCGACCATTCCGACGAGCGACGCGGTGCACCGACACTTCCCAAACGGATGGGCGAACTCTTCGCCAAAAAGCCCGCCGACGGATTTCGCGGCAGCGACTTCGCGCTCGTCACCGGCGATCTGCTTTATACGCTTGCCATCGAAAGCCTGTTGCAGGCTGATGCTTCGGACGCGCAGAAAACCGAAGCCGTCCGGCTTTTTACCCGCGCGGCGCTCGACACCGGACGCGGTGCGCTGCTCGAAATGCGCGCCGCTCAGACGCCGCTCGACGAATTGACTGTCGAAGACATCGAAAAAATCTACGCGCTCAAAACCGGCAGCTATACCTTTGCTTTGCCGCTTCAACTTGCCGCTTGTTTTTCCAACCCTTGGAAAAAACAGGCCGATTTTTTCCAAGGTTTGGAAAAAAATCAGCAACAGCTCATTCGCGATGTGCTCAGCTACAACCCGCGCCCCGCCTACCAGCAAGACGATCCCGACCGCCTGTTCGGCACGCGTCTCTTTGACCTTGAAGTCAAATGGCGCCACGCCGGAAATATCATCACCGTCGAGTCAATCATTTTATTTTATCTTTTGTGAGAATGTTTTTGCTCAGAATAGCTATATTATGCATTTTTGAGCTGATTTATGCTCATTGTATTATATGTTCAACGAGCATTTAATTTAACTTTTTACTTGCCTGACGGACGGAAAAAGCAATACTTCCAGTATGATAGACATGGGAACAGCCAACAACGAAGCCATCCGGCAGGAGCTTGGGCGGCGCCTGCAAAGCGAGCGCCTTAACCGGAATATCACCCAAAAGACATTGGCCGAAAAGGCCGGCATCTCGCGCCGGACACTGGTGGGGGCCGAGCGCGGCGAGCCCTTCACCATCGACACGCTGCTTTCCATCCTCAGAGAGTTGGGTTGTCTGGCACAACTCGACCTGTTTCTTCCGGAACCGGAAATCAGTCCGGTACAACTGTCGAAACTCAAAGGCAAAAAACGCAAACGGGCCGGCGGCAAATTCACCTATCCAAAAACCAGAAGCACGCCCTGGGTCTGGAATGAAGAATGAACGCACCCATCACAGTAGATATCGTCCTTTGGGGCAACGTGATCGGATCGGCTTCGTGGGATGCCGCCCGCCAGCTGGCTCTGTTTGAGTATGCGCCGGACTTTCTCGACAGCGGAATCGAACTTGCGCCACTGACCATGCCGTTGAGCGGGCAGGTCTATTCCTTTCCTGAGCTGAACCGCGATTCGTTCCACAGACTGCCCGGCATGCTGGCCGATGCCTTGCCCGACCGCTTCGGCAACCTGCTAATCAACGAATGGCTCGTACGTACCGATCGCTCTCCCGCGGACTTCTCGCCGGTCGAACGCCTCTGCTACCTCGGACGCCGCGGCATGGGCGCGCTCGAATTCCGCCCCGCGCTGCGCGACCGGCAGAGCGGCTCGGTTCCGGTGAACGTTGCCGAGCTGGTTGATCTGGCCAACACCGCGCTGGCTCAAAAAGAAATGCTCGTCACCCGGATTGCGCCGGAGGACGAAGAAAAGCTCGATGGAATGCGTGACATCCTGCGGGTCGGCACCTCGGCGGGCGGCGCGCGCGCCAAAGCCGTCGTTGCGTGGAATGAAAAATCCGGCGAAGTTCGTTCCGGGCAGGTCAAAGCGCCGCCCGGCTTCGGCTACTGGCTCATCAAATTCGACGGCGTCGCCGGCAACCGCGACAAGGAACTCAACGACCCGCAGGGCTTCGGTAAAATTGAGTATGCCTATCACCGCATGGCGCTCGCCGCCGGACTCGAAATGAGCGAATGCCGATTATTTGAAGAAAACGGGCGCAGCCACTTCATGACCCGCCGTTTNNTTCTTAATGAACAAGCAGGGCGAATGGAGCCTCGCGCCCGCCTATGATGTCATCTACTGCTACAACCCCGACGGCGCGTGGACGCGCCGCCACCAGATGAGCGTCAATGGAAAGCATGATGATTTTGAGCTGGCTGATTTCGTCGCCGTCGCCAAACGATTTGGTCTCTTCAAAAAAGCCGGTGTCGATCCGGTTCTCGAACAAATCGCCGCCGCGCTCGTCCGCTGGCCGGAGTTCGCCGCCGAAGCCGGCGTCCCAGAACAGACCGTCCGGCAGATCGCCGCGCATCAGCGTTCGCTCGACAGCCTGCGTTCGCGCAGCGCGTGAACAACCGACGGAACGTTCGGACGCCACGCCGGAAGAATCAGCGTGATCAGGATCTCTTCGACGGCGGAAAAGGCCAGCACGCCGATGGCAATACGAAATACCCACGGCGTGATGCCGGCGAACAGAATCCAGACTCCGGTACCCGCCACGGCAGTCGAAATTTTGGCGCTCCACGCATGATAGGTTGGAAAATGGCGATATTTGATCAGACAGACCAGGCCGGACAGACTGAGCAG
This sequence comes from Verrucomicrobia bacterium UBA5540, assembly GCA_002423675.1. Taxonomy (GTDB): domain Bacteria; phylum Verrucomicrobiota; class Kiritimatiellia; order Kiritimatiellales; family Tichowtungiaceae; genus Tichowtungia. Next base: position 7,956 of record DINM01000081.1, on the reverse strand, counting down.
CCCCAGAACCGAAAAGAAAAAGAACCCCTCCGCCGCCACCCGCTCCGGCCAAAGAAGCCAGCCGCCCGCAATGGCAAATAGCGTCAGCAGTACATCGCCCGCCGTATCGAGCTGTGAACCGAGCCGTGTTTCCTGATGAAGCCGCCGCGCAAGAAAGCCGTCGAAGAAATCGCTGATCAGCAGAAGCGCAAGCAGCACGAGAAAAAGCACCGCCTGATGCATCCAGCCAATGAGCAGCAGGAGCGGCGTCAAAACAATACGCGCCATGCTGATCAGATTCGGAATGGTTGCCGTTTTCGTCATACGTCCCGCCGGATTCTGCCGCCGAGTATATCTCCCGCCTCGACAAAAACGACACCGGACTCATCAAAGTAATACGGCCGTCGGGGTCTTGACGCAAAAGTTTCCAAGTATTGGAAAACTCTTTTCCAATCCTTGGAAAGTCCGGCAAACTTCTATAGGCTCCCGCAGAACTCATGAAAAAGGCAATAATTTCAGGCATTGTGGCGACCGTCGCCGGGGGATTAATTCTTTCTGTCTTGGGTCACATTTTCTCAAACGAAGCCCCAGCCATCCAAGTGCAGCAATATGCCGCACATCCTCCGGTCAGTCTCGACCTCACTGGTTCAAACAATACCTTGTATATTTCCGCCAGTAACGATGACGCAAGCTTGTCGGCTATGAATATACGAGGGAGCAATCTTGAACGCGAAATATGCCTGCCAAAAGGACAGCCACTTCGCCTTAATGTGCTTGGTGCTAACAACAGAATCAAAATCGACACATCCGTCTTTTCCCAAGTCACGATCACCGAAATAGGTGCGAACAACTCGGTGTCCAAGGTTTTCGTTGAAAGATTTTTGTAACTAAACTGGAGGTGCGATATGGGGTTCGTTTTTTGGATTATCGTGATTATCGGCGTTATTTCTTTCATTAACTACAAGAGACAACAAGCACGCCGAGCTCAATTGATGGAAAAGTACGGCGATGAGAAAATAGTTGATATGATTATGAAGAAACAGTTCTGGCAGGGCCAAACCACCGAACAGCTCCTTGATTCTCTTGGAAGACCCCTCGACGTTGATCAGAAAGTTTTAAAGACCAAAATAAAGGAAATCTGGAAGTATCACGAGACCGGCAAAAACCGGTATGCGTTGAAAATAATCCTCGAGAACAATGAAGTCGTAGGCTGGGATCAAAAATAGTTCATTCGAATCTCGAGCCTGCGGCAGGATACCGCGTCCACCTTTTGGTGATTTTCGTGTTTCTCGTGGCCAATCCCTATATTTTCCAATGTTTGAACCCGAGCGCAGCGAGAGAGGCCCCGCTTCAGCGGGGCAACGACCGGAGGGAGAGGCAAAAAATAAAAAAACCGGTCTCGTCGGTTTCCAAAGCTTGGAAAATCCGGCGAAATCCGTAGTCTGTGCGGATTATTGAAACGCCGTGTGAGGGCACACGGCCTACAGATTTTCCGTGCTGTAGGCCCGATGCCCCATCGGGCGAAAGGAACACGAGAATGAACGAGAAATACCCATTTTCTGAGATTGAACCGAAATGGCAGGCGCACTGGGACGAGAACGGCCTGTTCAAGACCGATCTGTCCGACGTCGCGCAGAAGTATTACTGCCTGATGATGTTCCCTTATCCGTCCGGCAAGCTGCACGTCGGCCACGGCCGCAACTACATCATCGGCGACGCCGTCGTCCGCTACAAAAAAATGCGCGGGTTCAACGTTCTCTCGCCGATGGGCTGGGACGCGTTCGGGCTGCCCGCCGAAAACGCCGCGATCAAAACCGGCACGCCGCCGCGCGAAAGCACGCTCAACAATATCGCCATCATGAAAAAACAGCTGGCCGCCTGGGGCTGCTGTTACGACTGGGACAAGGAAGTCACCTCCTGTGAGCCCGAATATTATAAATGGACGCAGTGGCTGTTCATCCAGATGTTCAACCGCGGCCTCGCGTATAAGAAAAAGAGCAACGTCAACTGGTGCCCAGACTGCGCGACCGTGCTCGCCAACGAACAGGTGGTCGATGGAAAATGCGACCGCTGCGACTCCGTCGTGAATCAAAAGCCGCTTGAACAGTGGTTTTTTAAAATCACCGACTACGCCCAGCGCCTGCTCGACGATATCGATAAACTCGAAGGCTGGCCCGAGCGCGTAAAAACGATGCAGCGCAACTGGATCGGCCGCTCCGAAGGATCGGAAATTGATTTCCAAGTTAAACATCCGCAGATTACACAGATTTTCCAGATNNAAAGGACAGCTCCGATAAAGTCTCCTGCTTCACCACCCGCGTCGATACCATCTACGGTTGCACCTACATGGTCGTTGCGCCGGAATATGCGAACCTCAAAGAGATGATCGCCGGACTGCCGCAGGAAGCCGAAGTGCTCAAGTTTGTCGCCGACAGCGCCAAGCTGACCAACCTCGACCGCGAATCCGACGTGCTCGAGAAAAAAGGTATCTTCACCGGGCGCTATGTGATCAACCCATTCACCGGCGAACAGGTTCCGCTTTGGGTCGGTGACTACGTCCTCATGTATGGCACCGGTGCCGTGATGGCCGTGCCCGCGCACGACACGCGCGACTGGGCCTTCGCCAAAAAATATGATCTGCCGATCAAGCTCTCGATTCAAAATCTTGATGGCTCGCTCGTTCTCGCCGACATGGACAACGCCTACACCGAAGACGGCACCTGCTGCGACTCCGCGCAGTTTACCGGCCTGCCCAACCGCGAAGCAATCAGCGCGATGACAAAATATGCGGAAGAAAAAGGCTTCGGCAAAGGCACCATCAATTTCCGTCTGCGCGACTGGCTGATTTCCCGCCAGCGCTACTGGG
>DINM01000081.1:0-5085 GCA_002423675.1 Verrucomicrobia bacterium UBA5540 | reverse complement strand
GGCATCGAGCACGCCATTCTGCATCTGCTCTACGCCCGCTTCTTCACCAAGGTCATTCACGATCTCGGCCTGATCGGCTTTGACGAACCGTTTGCCAAACTCTTCACGCAAGGCATGATCTGCAAAAAGAGCGACATCGACGGCAAGCTCTACAAAATGAGCAAATCCAAAGGCAACGTCGTCAGCCCCAACGAGTTGATCGAAAACTACGGCGCCGACACCGTCCGCCTTTACACCCTCTTCATCGGCCCGCCCGAAAAAGAAGCCGAGTGGAACGATGCCGCCGTCGAAGGCTCCTACCGCTTCCTCGCCCGCATCTGGCGCCGCGTCTGGCAGAACAAAGAGATGCTCTGTACCGCAGGCATCCCTGCCTGCAACATTGACGCGATGGAAAAAGCCGAGCGCGATCTCTACCGCAAGCTCAACGAATCGGTGCAAAAAATCACCCGCGATCTCGACGGCGCATTCCATTTCCATACGGCCATTTCAACCATCATGGAACTGATGAACGCCATCGACGAAATCAAAGTCGACGACAGCTCCCCCGATCAGGTCAAAGCGGTCTTCCGCGACGCCATCGAAAAAGTAATCGTCCTCATCTCGCCCTTCGCGCCGCACATCGCCGAAGAACTCTGGAAAGAACTCGGACACACCGGAGGAATCCTTTCCGCCGCCTGGCCGGAGTGCGTCGAAGCGGCTTTGCACCGCGACGAAATCCAGATGGCCCTGCAGGTCAACGGCAAAGTCCGCGGACAGCTCGTTGTGCCGTCAACTGCGACCAAAGAAGAAATCGAAGCGCTGGCTGTCGCCGACGAAGCGGTCATCCGCTGGTCCGAAGGCAAAGCCATCAAAAAAGTCATCGTCGTCCCCGGTCGTCTGGTGAATGTTGCAGTGGGCTAAAAAGAAAAGGACTTAAACGACCCCAATGACATAAAGGGGCGGGAGAAAATCCCGTCTTTTTATGTCGTTTAAGTCCTTTTCGTCTTTTAAATTCCCCGCATGAGCGAGGAACACTTTATCCCGAAGCACGGCGGATACGAAAGCTTGCAGTCCTACCGCAAAGCGCTGATTGCTTATCAGGCGACCCGCGCCTTCTGCAAAAGCTACTTCCACAAATACGACCGAACCATCGATCAAATGGTACAGGCCGCCCGTTCGGGCAAACAGAACATCATCGAAGGCAGCATGGCCTCCGGTACCTCCAAGGAAACCGAAATCAAGCTCACCAATGTGGCCCGCGCCAGTCTGGAAGAATTGCTCGAAGACTATCGGGATATTCTGCGGGAACACCGCATCGAAGAGTGGAAGAAAGACCACCGTTATGCCCGTCGGCTCAGCGAACTGCTCCAAAACCCCGACGCGGATTATGAAACTCTCCGCTCTGCTGTCGAGCACGCCGAACTGGCTGTTCGCGTGAACGCAATCATCGGTTTAATCAAAGTCGCCAATTACCTGCTCGATCAACAGATCCGCCAGCTCGAACAGGACTTCATTGAAAACGGCGGCCTCCGCGAAGCCATGACCCGCACCCGAATCAACCACCGGAACAAATCATAGCGCGGCGGGTTAATCGCCACCAAAAACACGAAAAGGCACAAAAAAGCCCCGCTCACCCGAGCGGGGTTTTCTTTCTCCAATATCTGGAAGAATCGCCCACGAATCATACGAAAGGGCGCGACTCGTTTCCAATGTTTGGAAAATATCATTTCACAGGATTTTTTTGCCTGCCAAGACCATTCACAGGGATAGAAATCGCGCTTTTTAAATAAAAATACCCCAACAGAAAGTCGTGTATGCGTATTTTTATAAAATGTAAATTGCTTATTATAAAGTGGTTGAAAAATAATACTCTAATTTACTCCAAAAATAATTGACAAAATCCAGACGATCCGGCATTTTTTAACCCATAAAAAAGGAGACGATTATGACCAAAGAAAGAAGTCCAAATTATCCTAACTGCTCACTTGACGAAGCTGTTGACAAAATCAGCACCATCTTTGATCACGCGGGGCGCACGAAAGTGACGGCTGATGATTTAGCCAAAGCCTTAGGCTATTCGGGACTAAACGGAGCTTCACGAACAGCCTTATCTCCGCTTACCGCCTACAACCTATTGACTCGGCATGGGCGCAGTGAATATGTCGTCTCAGACATTGCGCTCGGCATTATCCATCCCTCTACAAATAGTGAGCGCCGTGCGTTTATGAAACAAGCAGCCCTTGGCCCATCTCTGTTCAAAAAACTACACGAAACAAGTGATGGGTGCTCTCAGGCAATTTTAAAAAACAAGCTCATCCGTGACTCAGGATTTACGCCGGACGGAGCTTCCAAAGCCGCTGCAGTATATTTTAAGAATCTGCCCTACATGGAATACGATCCATCTGAAGACGCCCTCTCTGACGATCAAGAAGAACTCACTCCAACCTCGCCAGAACCAGAACAATCTAAAGGGTCGCCAAATACTAGTACACAGATCTTAAGCACTACACCAACGGTGGATGATTACACTGTATCTATATCGGGCCCAAAAATTCAATTCAGCGTGATTGTATCAGATGAAACAGATTTGATGATTATCGACGCAATGCTTAAAAAGGTAAAAACGTTCATTAATGAAGAAAATAAATCAGAATAAAAAAGCTGCTGGTAGTTCGAGCTACCAACAGCTTGTGAAGGGCTTTAATTCTGTTTGCAGCAGAACTAAGGCGGTCGCCCAGCAGAGGACGCAAAATCACGTTCGTAATAGAACACAAACCCTCCTCTGCGTCAACAGCAACGCTAACCAGAGGAGGAACGCAAATGACAAAGCGTATCGCCCCGCCTGGATACAAATACATCTTTGTGCGGTGTTTTAGACACCACATCACAAGAAAGCTTGTGTATCCAAAACGGAGCCAGTTCTTTTGCTTTTTAGTAAAAGTCTAGGCTCATAAACGAGAGAGGGCTCCGGCCCTCTCTCGCCTATTTTTCGAAACGGGATCGACCAATGATTTTTAGAATCGGCTGAGTTCTGCGTTACCGCCGGCGGCGCTGTAATTTCCAATGTCTGGAATTTTCGGCTCCAGCTTAAACGAGCTCGCATGAACAAGGAGGAGGATTCATGAACACAGATTAGACAATATACCGCAGGATCAACGAAACCCTTCCAACCCTCTGATGAAGGAGAAGGATGGATCCCGTAATCTACGAATTTTCCGGCGAAGTATGGAACTTCTATGCTTTTTTGAAGCAGAGCGTAGCGTTGTGTCCGCCGAAGCCGAGCGAGTTGCTCAGCGCAACGTTGATGTCCATTTTCCGGGCAACGTTCGGCACGTAGTCGAGGTCGCAGTCCGGGTCGGGCGTGGTGTAGTTGATGGTGGGCGGCGCAATGCCGTCGCGAATGGCGAGCGCACAGATGATGGCTTCGACTCCGCCGGCGGCGCCAAGCATATGGCCGGTCATCGATTTGGTGGAGCTAACGGCGACTTTGTAGGCCAGCTCTTCACCGAGCGCTTTTTTGATGGCCAGTGTTTCGCCTTTGTCGTTGAGCGGGGTGCTGGTTCCGTGGGCGTTGATATAGTCCACGTCTTCGGCTTTGAGCCCGGCATCTTCGAAGGCCAAACGGAGGCCGCGCGCGGCTTCATCGGCAGCGGAATCGGGCGCGGTGATGTGGTAGGCATCGCAGGTGCGGCCGTAGCCGGCGAGTTCGCAATAAATTTTCGCGCCGCGTTTGAGGGCGTGCTCTTTTTCTTCGAGCACCACGATTCCGGCACCTTCGGACATGACAAAGCCGTCGCGGTCTTTGTCGAACGGGCGGGAGGCGCCTTGGGGGTCGTCGTTGCGGCGACTGGTGGCGCGCAGTGCGGCAAACCCGCCGACACCGAGCATGGCAATCGAGGCTTCGGCCCCGCCAGCGAGCATGACGTCGGCATCGCCGTACTGGATAATGCGCATGGCTTCACCGATCGAGTGCGTTCCGCTGGCACAGGCACTGGTGACACAGAAGTTGGGGCCTTTAAAGCCGTATTTGATGGCAACGTATCCCGACAGAATGTTGGTGATCATCTGGGGAATGAGCTGCGGGGAAATGCGGCGGGGGCCGCCTTCAACCGCCCGGATGCACTGGTTCTGCATGAACTGCATGCCGCCGATACCGGAGCTGGCGATTACGCCGATGCGGTGCAGGTCGAGCGCGTTGACATCGAGCGCGGCGTCTTCCACGGCCATCGTCGAGGCCGCGACGCCCCATACGGCGAACGGATCCATTTTCCGGGCTTCTTTGGCGTCGAGAAATTTGCTGATGTCGAGATCGCGGATTTCGCCGCCGATCGTCACAGGATATTGGTCGATATCAGCCATCGCTTTGACCTGATCGATACCGGACTGTCCGTTTTTGATTCCTTCCCAAAACCGGTTCAGTTCGCTCGCGACGGGCGAAACAACTCCTAATCCTGTGATGACTACTGTGCGACGACTCATAATTTTCCTCCGGAAGATGCACTACAAAAAAAAGCCGGGAACCGTGTTAAAAGTTCCCGGTTTTCTATCACAAGAGGTCTTTATTCACCAAGACCTTTTGATTTCAGATAGTCGATCACGGCACCGACGGAGGTGAGCTTTTCAGCGTCTTCGTCCGGGATTTCCGCACCGAATTCTTCTTCGAAAGCCATCACGAGCTCAACGGTGTCGAGCGAGTCGGCGCCGAGGTCTTCGATGAAAGAAGCAGCGGGGGTAACCTGATCTGCATTCACGCCCAGCTGTTCGACGATGATATCTTTTACTTTGTCTGCAAGTGCCATAGTATTTCTCCTTAGTTTCGGCTCCTGATTGAACGTCTCTTTAACCTACATAACCATGCCGCCGCAAGTCGAAATCACCTGTCCGGTGACATAACCTGAGGCATCCCCCGCCAGGAAAGCGACCACATTGGCCACGTCTTCAGGGGCGCCGAAGCGGCCCAGCGGGATATTGGCGAGCATTTTCTGCTGCACCTCTTCTGAAAGCTTGTCTGTCATCGGGGTGCTGATGAACCCCGGAGCAACCGCATTACAACGAATGTTGCGGCTGGACAATTCTTTGGCCACGGTCTTTGTGAAGGAAATGACC
>DINM01000005.1:11356-39420 GCA_002423675.1 Verrucomicrobia bacterium UBA5540 | reverse complement strand
GCCGCGATGTCGTTTCTGAAAGATCCCGATGCCTATTTGATCTGCAACGGCTACAAGGACGAAGAATTTGTCGATCTCGGCCTGTATGCACTCAAGATGGGCATCCGCTGCGTGTTTGTGATCGAAATGCCCTCCGAGTTGGAATTGATTCTGGAGCGTTCGCGCGTGCTCGGTGTGCAGCCGATTCTAGGCATTCGCATGAAACTTTCCACGCAGGCCAGTGGCCACTGGACGGAGTCCGGCGGCGAGCGCAGTGTGTTCGGGCTCAACACGGCACAGGTAATTGATGTGGTGGATCGGCTTCGTACTGAAAACATGCTCGGCTGCCTCAAACTGTTGCATTATCACCTCGGCTCTCAGATTCCCAATATTCGCGATATCCGCGAGGCGGTCAAAGAAGGTTGTCGGATTTATACCGGACTGGTCGCCGAAGGCGCGCCAATGGGCGTGATCGATTTCGGCGGAGGGCTGGCCGTTGATTACGACGGCTCGCATACCAACTTCACCAGCAGTTGCAATTATAGCACGGCGGAATACTGTTCTGCACTGGTTGAAGAGGTGATGAGCACGCTGAACGAAAGCGCGACGCCTCACCCGGATATTATCACTGAATCCGGCCGTGCCACGGTTGCGTACTACTCCATTCTGCTTTTTAACGTTCTCGTTGTCAGGCGCTTTGAAACTCATGCTCTGCCGGAAAATCTTCCAGAGGATGCGCCCGAGTTGCTTCGTAACCTGATGGAAACGCATAATAACATCACGGCAAAAAATGTGCAGGAGTGCTATCACGACGCCATTTACTACCGCGATGAAATCCATGAACTTTTCAAGCGCGGTGGATTCACGTTGCGCGACCGCGCACTTGCCGGTCAAATCTTTTGGCATATTCTCACTCATATCGCCCGGATTATCCGCGGCATGAAATATGTGCCCGATGAATTCGAGCATCTGCCCAACGCACTGGCGGATGTCTACTATGGCAACTTCAGCCTTTTTCAGTCGCTGCCCGACTCGTGGGCGATCGATCAGCTTTTCCCAATTATGCCGATTCACCGGCTCGCAGAAAAACCCACGCAGGAAGCCATCCTTGCCGATATCACCTGCGACTGCGATGGCAAGATCGACCGTTTCATTGATCTGCGCGATGTTAAACGCACGCTTCCGCTGCATCAGCTCAAAGAGAACGAGGATTATATTCTCGGCGTATTCCTCGTTGGGGCCTATCAGGAAACTCTAGGGGATCTTCACAATCTGCTTGGCGATACCAATATCGTCAGTGTCCGGATCGATCCTGACGGGCAGGTGCACTACACCCGCGAAATCGAGGGCGACTCGGTGGCCGACGTCCTCACCTATGTGGAGTACGAACCGAAAGAAATGATCCGCCGCGTGCGCGAAATGGCGGAGGAGTCGGTGAAAGCCAACCGCATAACCGCCAAAGAGCGTCGCGCAGTCATGGACGCCTACGAAAGCGGTATGCGTGGCTATACTTACTTTGAACGGGAAAATTAAAGGATAGAATTTATCGGAGGATGTGATGGGGAAAGTTTTAATTATCGGTGCCGGGGGCGTCAGTGGAGTTGTTGTTCATAAATGCGCACAGCATCCAGATGTGTTTGAAGAAATCGTTTTGGCCAGCCGCACGAAAAGTAAATGCGATGCCATTGCTGCGCAGCTGAAATGTCCGATCAAAACCGCGCAGGTCGATGCCGACAACGTGCCAGAACTCGTCGCACTGATCAAAAAAGAAAAGCCGGATCTTGTTCTCAACGTCGCACTTCCCTATCAAGATTTGCACATCATGGATGCTTGCCTCGAAACCGGTGTCAACTATCTCGACACGGCCAACTACGAACCGGAGGACACCGCTAAATTTGAATACAGCTGGCAGTGGGCTTATCAAGAACGTTTCAAAAAAGCGGGTATTATGGCGTTGCTCGGCTCCGGTTTCGATCCTGGAGTCACCTCTGTCTTCTGCACCTATATCCAGAANNCTGGGAAAACGGCGAATGGATCGAAACCGACCCGCTCTCCGTCAAACATCCGTTTGAGGTTCCGGAAAAGATCGGCACGCCGAACATTTATCTGATGTACCACGAGGAGCTCGAATCGCTCGCCAAACACATTCCGCATCTGAAGCGCGCCCGCTTCTGGATGAGCTTCGGCGACAGCTACCTCAAGCACCTCGAAGTGCTCGGCAACGTCGGCATGACCCGCATCGACGAAGTCGAATTCAACGGACAGAAAATTGTTCCGATTCAGTTCCTTAAGGCCCTGCTGCCTGATCCCGCCAGCCTTGGTCCACGCACCAAAGGAAAAACATGGATCGGCTGCCAGATCATTGGACTCAAATACGGCGAAAAGAAAACCGTCACCATTTACAACACCTGCGACCATCAGGAGTGCTACAAAGAAGTGAAGTCGCAGGCCATCTCCTATACCACCGGCGTGCCAGCCATGATCGGCGCCAACCTCATGATTTCCAAGGTTTGGAAAGGCGCGGGCGTCTTCAATATGGAACAGATGGATCCTGATCCGTTTATGGATCTTCTCAACACCTGCGGCCTTCCGTGGAAAGTTGTTGAAGGCTCCGTTATCGACCTCGACTGATTCAATCCGCTACCAAAAACACGAGAATTCATAAAAGAAAATGCCCTGCATCTTTGTGTTCTCTGCAATCTTTCGCGGTTAATTTTTCTGAATGCCGTGCTATAGTCTCCCGCCATGAGAGGCTTTTCAAAACTGCCGTTAGGTTGCCTGACGGTTCTGCTGATTACACTGGTTGTTTGGATAACCGTGCTGATTTTTGTGCCGGTAGCAGAACGGCATGTGGAACGTCACGGCCATACCCTTAAGAATTACACCGACCTGCTGTTTCATGGACATTGATTAAAATGAATTCAGCAGACGTTATTATCATCGGCGGCGGAGCGGCGGGNNGAAGCCACTGGCGAAGGTGCGCGTTTCCGGTGGAGGGCGCTGTAACCTAACACATGAATGTTCCGACATTCGAGAATTTGTAAAAAACTATCCGCGTGGCGGGCGCGAGTTGATCGGCCCGTTTTATCGCTTCGGCCCGATAGAAACGATTGAGTGGTTTGAGTCGCACGGCGTGCCGCTGGTCACGCTCGACGACGGTTGTCTTTTTCCAAAATCTGATTCGTCGGAAGATGTGATCAATGCGCTACTCAAAACGATGACGGCAGAAATCAGAACCAACTCAGAAGTCTTTAAAATCTTCCAATATTTGGAAAAATTTGAAGTAGAGCTCGCGAGCGGGGATAGGCTCTCCTGTAAAAAAATTTTGGTAGCGACGGGCGGCGGAGCCTTCATTGAAGGGCTGGGCCATACGATTGAGCCGTGCGTGCCATCGCTCTTTACTTTTAATACTTCGGATAAAGAACTGGCTTCGCTGTCCGGTATTGTCGTCAAAGAGGTCTGTGTCAGCGTAGGCAAGCTCAGGGTAGCCGGCGCGTTGCTAATCACGCACAGCGGTGTGAGCGGTCCAGCGGTTTTGCGCCTGTCTTCGTTGGGTGCACGCACGCTGGCAGAAACCAATTATCGCTTTAAGGTAAAGATCAACTGGTTGCCGGCGCAGAGCGAGAAAGAGATCTTCCAAACCTTGGAAAAACAGAAGGGTACGTCGCCCAAAAAGCAGGTCGGAACGTGGTCACCGCTCGGACTTTCTTCCAGACATTGGAAACTGCTCGTTGCCCGTGCGGGCATCGATGAAAAGCGCGAGTGGGGCGGCTGTTCGTCGAAAGCGTTGCGGCAGCTTGCGGCGCAGGTGAGCGGCTTCGTTCTTCCAATCATTGGAAAGAACCGGCACCGTGAGGAATTCGTCACCTGCGGCGGCATTCGGCTTAAGGAAGTGAATTTCCAAACCTTGGAAAGTCGCCTTATCTCAGGACTCTACTTTGCGGGCGAGGTGCTTGATATCGATGCGCTGACCGGCGGGTTTAATCTACAATCCGCCTGGACGACAGGGCATCTCTCAGCTTTATCATTGGCGGAGATATAGGTATTTTTTCAAAAAATAACGAACAATCACTTGTTTCCCCCACTTGCATCATGATATTGGTATGGACAATAATTCCGTGGAGCTTTATTCATGTATGAATACCCGTCCAGAATCTTCGTGCGGTCGTTGTTTGCGATTCTGATTGCTATGCTATTCGGTGTGGTCGACTCGGTTTATGCCGACGCGAGCGATGTGCAAACTCAGAGTGCCGATGCACCTGAAGAACAGAAACTAAGCGCGAGCGGACTTCTGACTGAATCAGCGAAGTTACTTGCCAATCAACAGTATATGGAGGCAGTTCCATATTTGACCGATTATCTGGATCGGATGAAAGCCTCAGATGATGAACGGGTTCAAGCCTTGATGCAGGAGGTCCGTCTCAAGCTGGGCCGGATTATGATTTATATGGAGAATCCCATTGAGGCGGTGACTTACCTGAAGGCATATACTGAACATACTCCTCTTTATAAGCGACGAGAAAGCTTGAAGTTGCTGGCAGTGACCTTATATGAGGTTGGTGATTATAAAGCCTGTGTATCTGCCGTTACAAATGCGTTTACCGAACCGCCTCCGCCAGAAAAGACCAAGGATAAAAAAACAGTCGATGTGGAGTCATTGAGCAAAGANNCAGAAGTATACTGAGGAAGCGGGTTTATCCAGCGAAATTTCCGGGAATGCGCCTCCGCCGGAACCGCCGTATACTCCGGAAGATCTGGTGTTGTTGAACATGACGCTGGCAGAAGCCTATTCAAAACTGGAAGCGTGGGATGAAAGTTTAAAGCCGTATGCCTATGTGATTGAGCACGCCATTGATGAAGACCGCAAGGGCTATGCCATTATGCAAATGGTGAATTCCTTGATTGAGCTTAAAAAATTCAAAGAAGTTCAGGATCTGGTTGTTCAACTTTACCGCACCGATGCCCGGTATAATATTCGAGTGAATATGGCTCTGATGAGCGCGGCCTCTGCATTGTTCAATGCGGCGGAGTATGACAGCGCCTTAACGCTTTATCGTATGATTCTTCCGCGCCGGGAATTGGTGAATTATCAAATAGTAAAGCTGAATGAGATGCTCAGAGAGGCACGCTTACCTGAGGTGGTTGTTAAAACGGTAACGAACGATACAGGCAGGGTGGAAACGTTGTTTGGAAAAAAATCTGCTGACGCCTATGTCGATACGGAAGCTAACGGGGCCCTTAGCGTAAAACCCATGTCGGTGGTGAAACTTGAAGAATCGATCGGCTCGCTTCAATCTCTTCCTCCGTATGAAGATGAGGTGCGTTACCGGATGGGACAGCTGTATGCAGCAATGGGGCGCCCGTGGGAGGCTGTGGCTCTTTTTAATGTGGTTTCCGGGGGCGATCCGGACGGCGAACTGGAGCAGAGAGCATTTTTTGAATGTCTTCAGGTCTTAACCGATCCTCTTAAAGAGTATGAACAGGTCGAAACGGACGGTCTCCGGTTTTTAAACCGCTATACCGAAGGGGTTGCTCCTCGGCAGGTGGCTTATCAGCTGACGGTGGTTTATCAGAAACAGAAGAGAATGGCGGATATTAAAAAACTGCTTCCCTATATTAAAGGGTTTGTGAAGTCGGATGATTTTTTGATCCTGCAATATGAGTGTGAACTTTATTATATGCAGGCGGTTGCAGATCTGGTTCTGCTAGACTACCCGGCGGCAGAGGCTGGATTCAAAAAGGTTCTGGTGGATTACCCCGACTCACGTGAGGAGGATAATGCCTCGTACTGGCATGCGATGTCTCTTCTGTTCCTCCAGAAATACGAATCAGCATTTAAGGAGTTTGAGAGTTATTCGAATAAATTCCCCGAAGGTCGCTGGGTGGATGTTGCTTCGTTCCGCGGGGGAATCTGTCTGTTCGGGCTGGAGAAATATAAAGAGGCTCAGACGCGGTTTACCCACGTGATTGAAACGTGGCCCGACTCGACTATTTTCCCGGATGCTTGCAGTCTTCGCGGAGATATTTTCGGTTCACAAGGGTTACTGGATGCCGCGATTCGTGATTATAAAACGGCCATTCGTACGGCGAATAAACCGGAGCAGGCGACCTATGCCGTTTTCCAAATGGCGGCGGTTTTTGATTCAGAGAAGCAGTATGATAAAATCATTGACGTGGTTCATTCCTACATGGATCGGTACGGCGATGAGGCCGATATTGCCAAAGCAATGTATTGGATCGGGAAAACGCAGATTCAGCAGGGATTAATTACGGATGCGGTGAACAGTTATTTTGATACCATTGTTAGATACGGGGGGAATGTTCAGCAGGACGGAGTGGACCTGATTCTCTCCGAGCTGGTGCAGACCGCCTCCCGCCGCTTGGAACCTCAGGATGTTACGCAACTTAAAGAAAAAGTTCAGGCCGCTATCAGTAGTACGGACAGTACAACCCTGAAACTTCGACTGCGGGTTTTACAGGCGAAGTTGAACGGATCCGAGGCAGACCTTGGCAAAGAGCTTTTGCATGAGAAGGTGGACTTGAATCAAGCTTCACCGCCGGTGCTGGCTGCAGTATGCAATGCATCATTGGCGCTGAAAGACTATTCGCGTGCAGCGGAACTTCTGAATATATTCCAAACTCGGTTCGGGGATTCGGAGTTTATGCAAGCGGCGTATAAACTGCGCGAGTTTGATTTGTACACATCCGGCGATCTCGATGGCGCCATGAAACTTGTCCAAGAGACTCAGGCTACGTATGGAACAGCTCCAGATGTTGCCTGGGCCCAGCTGATGAAAGGTCGGATTTTTCTTCAGCGCGGATCACTGGATAAAGCCCGGGATGCATTTATGGGCGTGTTGAATGTTCGCGATTGGCGAGGGGAGCCATATGCCGAGGCAACATATCGTTTGGGAGAAGTCGAAGAGAAAGCTGGCGATCCGCGTAAAGCCTTCGGGTGGTATCAGCGAGCTTACTTTCAGTACAAAGGTCTCGCTGGCGGAGTCTGGGCTGCGGATGCCTATCTGGCCAGTGCCCGCTGTCTGCATGCGATGGGACTTGAAAATGACCGACGCAATACTTATCGGGCTATGCTATTCGATCCGTATGTGAATAAGTTGCCGCAGGCCGAAGAGGCCCGAAAGGCTCTTGGTTCAGAGGAAGTTTCAACGATTGAACTCATGTTGGATTCCGGCGTACATACAAATATAACTGTGACCATTGATGGAGAAACGGACGAATGAAACACCGGATTTTGGGATATATGATTTTGCTAATCGGCACTGCCAGCATGGTCTTTGCGCGGCAACCTGTTGCGGCCGCTGCTGCAACGACGCCGGATCCAGAGCAGGCCACACTCACCTTGGCGTTCAAGGCTCTTTCAGCTGGTGATCCGCAGGCCGTTGCCGCTGCGGCAGAATCGGTGACCAACCCGGCTGCACGGCTTTATTTTCAGGCCGGAGCCGCACGGCTCCAAGGACATCCTAAGGCAGCAATTCAATTCGCGGCAAAAGCCGTTGCGCT
This sequence comes from Verrucomicrobia bacterium UBA5540, assembly GCA_002423675.1. Taxonomy (GTDB): domain Bacteria; phylum Verrucomicrobiota; class Kiritimatiellia; order Kiritimatiellales; family Tichowtungiaceae; genus Tichowtungia. The sequence continues at coordinate 31,920 of DINM01000005.1, read as the reverse complement.
ATATTATCAGGATGTTGAGTGGCTTCCGCGCAACGAACTGCTTTGTGCAGAGCTCTATTCAGAGCTGGGATTGACCAATGCGGCCGTCGTAACGGCTCGACATGTACAGACGTTGTATAATGGAACAGATATATCAAAGAAGGCGGGCGCACTGCGTTCGAAAATTGAGGGCGGCACCGACGGGTCGCCGGAACAATAAGGGAAGGACCGATGATGAAAAAAGTACTATGTCTGACGGGTTTGCTGTTGGCGACCGGTGCGGCGTTTGCACAGGAGCCGGCGGCGGCTGAAGCTACCGCGTTGCAAACGCAGGCCACATTGTGGCAGTTGTTGCTGGAGGGCGGATGGACGATGATTCCGCTGGGGATTCTCTCTTTTATGATGGGCGTTTTTGTGATCCAGAATTTTATTTCTTTGCGGGAGAAAACGCTTTTGCATACGGAAATGATGCCGGAACTTCTAGAAATGATGCTGCAGAAAAAAGTTCGCGCCGCTCTGATCTACTGCCNNAGCACCCGTCGATGTTTACCAACACATTTGGTGCCGGACTGGAACGTGTACTTGATGGAGTAGAGGATTTTGACAAGGTGGATGAATCGGTTCGGGAGGCTTCTGTAGAACAGATGACCCGTCTGATGAAGCCGATTGATTATTTATCCATTATTGGTGCGACCTCGCCGATGTTGGGACTTCTCGGAACAGTATCCGGGATGATTAAAGCCTTCCAGACCATGGGAACACAGGGCATGGGTAAGCCGGAACTTCTGGCGGCCAACATTGGGGAAGCCCTGATCACCACTGCTACCGGTCTTGTGATTGCTATTCCTGCCATGTTCTTCTTTTTCTACTTTAAGAAGCGCTTTGGGAAAACGTTGGCAACCCTGGGTAGAAATCTTGGTTACTTGTTCGACGCGTTGGAAACCGGCAAGCGTCCGGTAACATTCCTGGATCTGGAAGCCCTTGAGCAGATGAACGGGGACTAACCACCTTGCCTCATATCCTTGCGCAGTTTCGTCGACGCAACAGGAGATAAAAATGGATCTGGAACCGCACGTACAGGATGAAGAGATTGAGATCAACATGTCGCCCATGATCGACATGGTTTTTCTACTGCTGATCTTTTTTTTGGTGTCGGCAAAAATTGTGGATACCAAAGTGCCGGTAAAAATTCCGTCGGCAGTGTATGCCAAGGTGCCGGAAGATACCACGGGTCGGTTTGAAATTTCGGTTCAGAAAAGCGGGGATCTATTTGTCGGGAAACGTCCGGTGAGCCTGGAAGAACTTAAAGAAATTCTTGGTTCTGAATTAAAGCAGAATCCGAAACTTCGGGTTCAAATCCGGGCAGACGGACAGGTGAAATATAAGGTCAATGAGAAGATCATGGAGGCTTGTGCCGATGTCGGCGCAAGTGATTTGATCTTTTCCGCATTTGAAGAGTAACGACAGGGAGATGCTGTGAACCTGAGTGGAAATCTGGACGAGGTAAAGCTGGAGCTGCAAATCGCCCCGTTGATTGACGTGGTATTTTTGCTCCTCATCTATTTTATGGTGACGGCTTCGTTGGTTAAAAAGGAGGGAGACATCTCTTTTATTCTTCCGGCGAACGTCTCGCAGAAGGAGATGGTCACAGTACCGGTTGAAGTAGTGATTGAAGTCGATACCGATGGAACGGTCATTCTGGAAGGAATGCGGTTTTCGCCAGAGGATAGCACGTTGGGGGGGTTGGCAACTCAGGTCAAAGGGTTGCGGGAAATTGCCGCTTCACAAAAATCCCCGTTTTTTGTCAATATTTTACCTCATCGGGACACCTTGCATGAGCGAATCATTAACGTCATGGATGCCTGTGCGGCGGCGGATGTTGAAAGCCTGACCTTCAGCAGGAGCCTATAAGTATGAAGCAATTATTTCGAAAGACAAAGGGGGTTGTCAGAGGTGTTCCCAGTGCCGTGCTGCTGAGTGCACTCTTTCATTTTATTCTTCTGTTTATTGCCGGAAGTTTTGTGGTGTTTTCCGTGATTAAAAAGCAGGAAAAAAAGTTTGTTCCTCCGAAACCCATTGAACGGCCGAAAATGGAGTTAAAGAAACCACGGGTCAAAATGCATAAAACAGCTGCTCCCCGGACTACGCAACGCATCGCAGCAAAAAATATCCAACAGGCGATGCCGAACATCCAGTTGCCGGAAATTTCTGGAATTGGCTCAGGGCTTGGTAAAGAAATCGGCGGATTCGAAATGATGCCGGATCCGGATGAAATAAGCATGTTCGGCGGGAAAACCTCGACTTCTGTAGGGAATGACTTTGAAGGAACGTTTTATTCTTCCATTTATGACCGCCGCGGTCAGCAACAGACGCAGAGTATGATAACGTGGATAAAATTCGTCCGAAAATTTCTTGATTACGGTTGGAATCCAAATGTTTTTGCCAGTTTTTATCGCGCTCCGCGGAAATTGTATGCCACCCAGTTTATGATTCCGCCCGTGGCTTCCGAAAACGGACCTGAACAGTTCGGGGTCTCTGTCAGTAAAGATGAAGACTTTTACGCAGGCTACTGGGCGATTCATTACAAGGGCAGAATTGCGAGCAAGAAAGGCGGACGTTTTCGGTTTCGTGGAACTTCGGACAATTTGTTGTTTGTGAGAGTAGATGGAAAGCTGGTGCTGAACGCTGCATATGGCGGTCCTAATGCTGGTGATCCGGACTTTCCTCCGCTGAATGAGGACGATCTGAAGAATTGCAAATATCGTATGGGGAATACTCAAATGCGGTGCGGGAACTGGTTCGAGCTTGAGCCCGGTGTGCCGGTTAACATGGAAGTGCTGATTGCTGAATATACAGGGGGGTTTTTTGCCGCCATGTTGGTTGTCGAAGAAGAAGGGGTTCAGTATCCGGTTAATCAGGAAGGTGCTCCAATCTTGCCTGTTTTTAAAACAGCCGAGATGCCTGATCGTATTCGGAAACAAATTGAATACACGCTGATCAAAGGTGAGGCCGACTTGGAGGGAGGACCGTTGTTCAATGTCTATTGATCTAAAATTCAGGTGGTGGCGAAAGAAAAAGTGTTTCGGAACTATTCGTTCCGGAACGATTCGGAAGATCTGTCTAGGGTTAGCTTGTTCTTTGGTATGGAGTTCTTCTGCTTTTTCTGCGATGAGAATGTGGGAGGATAAGCAGGGACATCGGTTTGAAGCAGAATATGTTAAGGAACTGTTTGGATCGGTTTTCATGAAGGATGCAAACAATCACTCCATAGATATTGATGTGAAAGATCTTTCCGATGCAGACGTACAATATATCCGGACAGCGTTTCCGCCGGAAATTTCAGTTAATGTGATAAAGGATAGCAAGAACAAGAAAAGGAATAAATACGCTCGGTTGAGAGAGGATAGGAAAATTATAACACTGCGTGTTTCAATAGATAAAGAAAGCAACGCACCTTTTAACGGCAAGTTGACGGCAGAAATCTATTTGATTGGGAAAGAAGTCGCAACGGATGATTTCAGGCTGATTTTAAAAAAGGCAGCTGATGTCAAATTCACCGATGAAAATCATGGTGAATGTCAGTTTGAAATCACGGGCGAAACCCGGGCATATACAGAGTACAATAATCAGGAACGGGGAGATGTATATGCTGGGTATATTGTTCTTGTTTTTGATCCACAGGGAAACCAAATTAGCCTTTCAACCAATTTTCAATGGGTACAAGAGAATAAGGTAAATCCCTTGCGCAATCTTCAGAGCGGCGACTTTTTTGATAAAGAATTCAACGAAACCCCCGTTCCTCGTCCCGATTACTATATCGGCCGGGCGATTACCTTTTAACAACTGAAGCGACAATTCGGCTCATAGAATAGTTCGATAAAAAAGTCTGCACATCTGTCTGGCATGTCTTGAAGTTTATTGGTTTCGTGAACAAGAGTGGATCTGTCAGCAGAAGGCAACGCCGTTTAGTTATTCTTTAGGCGTCTTCTGATTGCACACTGGATAAGCTGCCCAGTCGAAAATGAATGAATTCATAGAGTGGTTACAGAATCATTGACAGAAAAAATCATTAAAAACCCGTGTGTAGCGGGTAAAAAATTCCTTCGCTACGCAAACGAAGGATAATTTGTAAACAATCAAGGGGGAAGATTACCCAGTGTNNAGTGTAATCGGCTTGCTTTGTAGGAAATGATTCTGCAACACAATTTAACGAGTGGGGCAATATTTGATCTGCATGCCTTTTAAAAAATTGCGTAGTATCTGATCCTTGCAGACGCGGTAGTGCTTGTGGTTCGACTTGCGGGAGAACGCGCTGAGTTCATGCTTGCTGATCGGCATGTCGGCCAGCCCCATAATTTCCAGCACATCTTCAGCCTTCAGGTTTAGCGCGATCCGCAGTTTCATCAGAATCACATTGTTGTTTAGCACAGTTTCCGGTTCGAGTTGCGGGCCGTCTTTGCGTCCGCGCTTTTCAATGATGAACCCATTCAGAAAAACCGCCAGCCGCGTATCGTTGCACTTCTGACTGGCCGGATCATCGTCGCTGTTCAACCAGCCGCTGACTTGCTCCCATTTAACCGGCTGACCGGCCAGTTCAAAAGAGAGACATCATTTGAGAATCCTTCAAATCGAAGGTGTAGCGCAGGCGACGTAAAATATCGTTGTTTCTCATAAGGTCGGTATCTGGTTGTTTTCACTTCAGCTCTGCGTTGCAGAGTTTCTGGGCCCCTTTGAACAAGGATTCAAAATAGGCGGGGATTAAGGCGATAAAGGTCATTTTTTCTTTCGAATACGGGTGTGCGATCGTGAGTGAAGCGGCATGGAGCGTCAGTTTTTTGAAATTCTTGTTTTTGTCGCCGTATTTTTTGTCGCCTGCCACCGGACAGCCCTTATCGGCCAGATGAACCCGGATCTGGTTTTTCCGTCCGGTGAAGAGTTCNNTTTTTCGCCAGCTTACCTTTTTTCGCATCGGACGTGGAATACATCTTGAACGCGCTGTTTTCTGTCAGATACGACGTGATAACGCCTTCCTGCTCCGCCATTTTCCCACAGACTACGGCAAAATATTTTTTCTGATATTCGCGCCATTCGTCCTGAAGCGTTCTCTTGGCCTCTTCCGTTTTGGCAAAGATGAGGACGCCCGATGTTTCCCGATCCAGCCGGTGTACAATGTAGACTCGATTTCTAGATTTNNCATAGTTATTCAAAAGCTCGTGCGCCGTCGCCGCCGGAGCTTTGCCGTCGCTCATTGTCAGCAGTCCGCCGACTTTATCGACGACGAGAATATCGCGATCTTCATAGAGGATTGTCAGTCCCTTCGGTTCAAATTTTTTGAAGGGATTCTTAAAATTTTTCTGTTTTTCTCTCATCAGAGAGCCCAATTCAGCAGCAGCGGAATGGTGATGACCGCGCCCAGATGNNCCGCAGAATCAGAATAAACAGAATCGGGGCGGCAACGAGCCGAAGCGTTGAAACAATCCAGACATGCGGGTCGGTGATGGAACCGGCGCTGAGCGTGGCAATCCGGCTTCCGGCGACGATCATGGAAAGTGCCACCGTGGCCTTACCGATGGTTTCTGTTCCGAAATAAATCAGTTCAATGACACGTTGAAGCAGGGCGCTCTCCGGCAGATGAAGCGAAGACAGGTCGCGGACGCAGATCCAGACAATGGAAACAAGAATCGCAATCAGCGGCGGGCCGAACATGACACGCAGGCCGTCCGAAAACCGGCTGGTGCGGTTGAACAGAAATACACCGACCGTCCAGACGGTCAGTTCAAAACCCATCGAGGCGAATACCAGCAGGGCGACGCCTTCGGTTCCCCACAGGAACATGACCAGCGGGAGCGGAAGAAACAGATAGTTATTAATGGTGCTTTGGAAAAGAACTGCTGCTGTCCGTTTAGGGTCGGACGGTTTCAGCCAGCGCAGCGTCAGCAGGCCGAGACCGAGACCGATGCCGGCGATGACCAGTGTCATGACCGGCATGATCCAGTTGCGCGCCAGCTGGTGCGGATTCAGACGGGTAATGGAGTAGAAAATCAAGGCCGGGTAGATGACCGAAATTAAAAGCCGGGTCATTTCAGCGGTTCCGATTTCGCCGATGATGCCGCGTTTGCGGGCCAGCCAGCCGAGTGCCATCAGCACGAGAATAAACAGAATTTGCAGAATGTAGTTCATTAGATCGGCAGCAGTTCGTGATCGAGCATAATTTTTTCGTCAAAAATAAAACGCCCATGAAATTTTTTATTTTCGATCAGCAGCGGCATCCAGACGCGGTCGTCGGCCCACATATTGTGATAAGGAAGTTCATCAACGGAAAACCAGATTGGAATGGCCTCATCGGTTTCGGTCGGTGTTCCTTCAAACTCAGTCGCGGTAAAAATCTCGCCGTGAATGCGATGACCGTCAATAAATTGAAACTGCACGGTTCCGGCGTGAACCGGATTGAGCGGCGTAATGCAGAGCTCTTCCTGTGTTTCGCGGATCGCGCACTCCAGCCAGGTTTCGCCAGGCTCCATGCGCCCGCCGGGGGCATTGTAATAGCCCGCGCCGAGCCCGCGCTTCTTGTGAATCATCAGCAGATCATCACCTTGCCGGACAAACAAAAGCGTTGCCCGGTCAACCGGCGTCCAGTTTTCCCAATCAATATCGGTTACTTTTTTCATTTTGCAATTTTCGGTGAGGCGTAGAGGTCAATCTTGCCGAGGATGCCTTCGAGGCCGCCGTTGTTGAGCTCTTTTTTCCACTGGGGTTTCAGGCCCACTTTTTTCAGCAGTTGCCTGTCGCCGGCATAAACATATGCCGTGCAACCGGTACAGCGCTGTTTCAGAAAATCGCCGAAATCCTTCATCAGTTTTTCCGCTGATTCGCGGTCGCCAAGGCGTACACCGTAGGGCGGATTCGCGACGATGTCCGAATTTCCAATCATTGGATAATCAAAGACATTTTTTCCCAAACATTGGAAACGGTCTTTGCAACCGGGCAGGTTGTTGAGATTGGTGCGGGTCGCGCGGACGGCGTCGCGATTGATGTCGCTTCCAATCAGCAAGCCTTCGGGCAGGGGACGTATTTGTGCATCGGCGTCCGCTTTAACTTTTTTCCAAACCTTGGAATCGAAGTCTGGCAGGCGCTCGAATCCCCATTGCGATTTGCGCAGATAACCCGCCGGAATGCGGCAATAGCTCATGGCGGCTTCACAGAGCAGCGTGCCGGAGCCGCACATTGGATCGATCAGCGGGCGTTCGCCGGCCCAGCCGGACAGATGAATGATGGCCGCGCCGAGCGTTTCCTGCATCGGCGCTTCGACGGAAACGGTGCGGTAGCCGCGCCGGTGGAGCGATCCGCCGGAGACATCAATGCTGATAGTGGCGCGGCTGTTGCGAATAAAGAGGTGAATGCCGAGATCCGGGTTCTGGAGATCGACGCTTGGCCGTCCGCTTTCTTTCTTGCGGAAGAAGTCGCAGATGGCGTCTTTGACTTTGAGCGCGGCGTATTGCGAGTGGGTCAGCGACGGCGTGTTGGAAACCACCGCGTGAATCGCGAAGGAGTCTTTGACCGTCATGAACTGACTCCAGTCTTGCTTGAGTGCGGTCTGGTGCAGATAGTTATCACTGTGGCAGTCGAAGGTGACGAGTGGCGCGAGGACGCGGACGATGAGCCGCGCGGTGTAGTTGATGCGGTAAAGCACCTCGTGCGAGGCTTCAAAATGCATGCCGCGGTAAGCTTCGATGATATTCGTTGCGCCTAGATGCTCGAGCTCGGTTTTGGCTATTTCTTCGAATCCGGAGGCGATCTGAGCAAAATACTGGTTGCGTTGTTGGTATTGAAACATGAGGGGGAGAGTAGCAGAGAGACGGAAGTTTGGAATAGAGGAATGTTGAAATAAGAAGCCACAACCAAAGTCCGACTCCCGGACATAAGCGTATTCTAGCAGAGTCTTTTGATAGAGTGCAGAAGATGTTAGATCACGAATTCCACGAATGGACACGTACCGGTTGCGTTCAATAGGTCGCCGGGGTACCGATCTTGTTGATCGTGATGGTGGTTCCATTCACAGTTAGACTGCTCAAATTTGTAACGCTGCTACTCATATAGCTTGAGATATTGCTCCACACCACAGAGGTTCCATTCGTTTTGTTATTTTCAAGTGCCCATTGTTCTTTGGCGGCCTCGACGCCTGCAATATTGACATTCTGGGCGTGGGTGTAGGAGTTCTGGATCGCATTTAAAAATACCGGAACTCCAATCGCGGCGATCAGGCCGATGATCGTCACAACCATCAGGATTTCCATTAAAGTAAATGCACGTTTATTTTTCATGATGAGGAACACTCTCTTTGATTACGGTAAAAATAGCAGATAATTCAGGTGCACATCAAGCATTCCGCTTGGAGTGCCTGCCGGCACGGTTGTTTTAGATTTGGGCAACTAAAAAGGATTAGTCTTGGTATATGTATCTTTTTTTATTATTGATTCAGAGGGAGAATAAATATGGTCAAGGCGAAAAATGCGGAAGGCTTCACGTTATTGGAAGTTCTCGTAGCGGCTCTTATTGCGACCATCAGTTTTGTTGGAATATATGCTGCAGGCACCCAGTGTCTGAAACAGATTTGGTCGGCGCGGGAAACGTCACGGGCGGCACAGGTTGCGGATTACGAAGTGGAGAATCTCTGCACAACACCTTGGAGCAACATTACGGCCCACGGTTCTTCTTATATGATCTCCATCTCTAACAACCCGGCGCTGGCTCTTCTTAACGGGGGATCCGGAACGGTTCAGCTGACCCCGTTTGCCGGGAACACCAATGCCATACAGGCAACAGTTACTCTGACCTGGACAGGCCATGACGGCACCCTGAAAACAAACACAGCGGCTACAATCATTATCTCAGAAAACGGTTTTTTGCGATGAAGTCTCAAATATTAAAAACAAAACGGGGGTTTACTCTTGTTGAGATGATGGTCGCTTTGACGGTAGGTTCTCTCGTTATGATCCTGATTCTGGTATCTTTCAGCTCTCTGTCTACTTCGCTGAAGGCAACTGAGAACTACAGGAACATGCATCACGATGTTCGACATGCAATGGATGTTATTGAACAGGACATCACCAGAGGCACTGGTGTTTCTGCATGTGTATCGTCTAACCGGCTGGCTATGACGACCGAGGTATCCGGCACGAACACCGTTTCAGTGGTCTACAACCTGTCGAGTAATAGTTTATTAAGAACAGAAAACCCGGGTTCAACCAACACACTCGCTACAGGAGTCGATACGATCACCTTCACTCTGTACGATGCTTCGGGAGCGGTCACGACAGACCCGGCGAGCGCGTATTTTGTAGGTGTGAAAATGGAAATGAAAACACAGGGGGTCCGGGATACATACGTGGATGAGCTTCAAACACGAAATCGCATGCGGGGAAAGGGGCTATGAAGGCGCTGATTATTAGGGAAAAGGTGATAATAAGAAAGGGTTTTGTTTTGGTCGCTGCGCTCATCATCACACTTTCTGTGGGGGTTGTTGCTGTCAGCCTGGTCGGACTGACTGTTCAGGAATACCGCCTTTCTAAGCGTTCGGCAGGGTATTCCTTGGCACTTCAGGCCGCGGAGAGCGGTGCGGGATTGGTCTGCGAAGAATTTTCCCGGCAAATAACGGCGGGGGGAGCTCTGTCAGGATATAGTGTAAGTAACGATATAACTACTGCATCAGGAACGGTGATTTCCAGTTACGATGCAAATGCGGTTCTATCTGGCTCGGACACGTATGTTGTGACGTCGACCGGCTGGGTCGATCTGGCGGGAGCGATAGTTCGACGCACAATCAGAGTGACCATTCAAAAGGTCGGGGAAGATTCGCCTTTCAAATACGGTATTTTATCCGCCGGGCCAGTAGCAATTGGAGGGAGCGCTCTTTTTGACTCCTTTGACTCAACGGATCCTGCAAAGTCAACAAATGGGCAGTATGATCCGTCCAAGGCCGGTGAAAATGCGACCCTGGCAACTCTCTCGGCTGGATCATTTACATCAACAACGAATAAGCACGGGAAGGTCACAACCACAGGTACGCCGGCGTTTGATATATCCGGTGCCGCCCTTGTAAAGGGCAATGTCGCAATAGGTGCCGGCGGAACAGTCTCGCAATCGGGGAGCGNNAGCGGCAGGATTACAGGATCTATAACCTACGATGCGGCTCAGGAACTTCAGGACGTGGTTGTTCCGTTTTCCCTGCCGCCGACCGGCAATATCCGTGTCGGGCCTTGGCCTAACCAGACACAGACAATGACCGTCAGCGGATCACAGGATATGAGCGTAACGAGTCTCGACGTTATATATGGCGGAAAGCTTACGATCATGGGCTCGGGGACACTCCGGATCTATGTGGACGGAGACACCACGGTGTCGGGAAGTGGCAGCATTGAGATTAAGCCCACCCCTTCAACCGCTGATTTAAAAGTTGAAATTTACGCCAACGGCAACGTAGATATTCGAGGAAGCGGGATGGTTAACGACACCTACCGGGCGGTCAATTGTGCGATCTGGGGCACGGAAAACTGTACCGATGTTTCCATGACTGGCAATGCAGCATACATCGGAACGATCTATGCCCCGTATGCGTCAGTTAATCTCACCGGAAGCAGTTCTGCGACAGGAGTTTTTCTGGGCGCTTTGGTAACCTTCGGTGGAAACACGCCGTACCATATTGATGAAAGTTTGGTTGGTGGATCGGCATCATCATCGTCAAGTTCCGGGAAACCCTATAAACTTGTGAGCTGGGTCGAGCTATGAGTTTCTTAAATTCCGATCATCGAAACGCTCTGATAAAATGAATGGTGTGACTCTCCAGTTTTGCGCTCGGACCTTTTCCGCGGAAAAGGAGTCCATATGAGTCTGCAGATCAATCTTCTCAAAAAAACGGAGCGACGCTATCAGGGCATTGTCGGCATGAACGTGATGGTGATGGGATCAGTCAGTGTATTTGCAGGCATCACCATTCTGACCTTTTTACTGGCCGGTATTTCCAAAATAACGATGAGTGCCAATTTGGAGCGTGCCCGGCATGAATGGAAGCTGCTTGAGCCTAAGGCTGCTGTACTTCGCGCCGCGCAAGACGCTGCGTTCGCCAACCATAAAAAACTATCTGAACTCAAAAACTGGTCCGAGGGCGCCTGTCTGCCGATGTATAGTGTGTTGCGGTCGGTGCAGGAAAGTGTACCGGCTGAAATGGAATTGTGGCATTTTTCTGCTGGTATTGAACAGCCCGGCGAAAATGATCCGCTTACGTACGAATTTCGTATCAGCGGAACAGCTGACGGCGAAATGACCGCGCTGGAAGCCAAACGGAAGCTCAATGACGATGCCGAATTGCGCAGCTTTTGCGGCGAGATCAAACTGATTTCTTCGAAACGTTATGTCGGAGATGCATGGGCGTTTGAGCTTGAAGGGCATCGCTCAATAGGAGATAGAAAATAATAGACCGTGTCGTCTCTATTCCTATGAACGCTCGCTACAAACTAACCATCGCTTATGACGGGACGAACTATGCAGGATGGCAGGTTCAGCCGGGCAAGACGACTGTTCAGGGCGAGATCGAACGTGCGATTGAAAAAATGGTCGGGCGACATATTNNCCACCATTCCGGCCGCACGGACGCCGGCGTTCACGCGAAAGGACAGGTGGCTCATTTCGACCTGAAGGATCCGGTGGATGCCGGCCGCTTCATGAACGGCCTGAATGCCCATCTGGATTTCGATATCCGCATTATGAAGATGGAAAAGGTGCGCCCGGATTTTAATGCCCGGTATGACGTGGTCAGCAAAGAATACCGTTACTTTATCTGGAACGGCGACGCGGTTCCGCCGGAGCTGCGGCTTTACCGTCTGCATGAGCGGCGAAAACTCGATCTCAAAGCGATGCGCACTGCGGCGGAGCAGCTCGTCGGCAAACACGACTTTGCAGCGTTTACCGCGAATCCCCGGCGCGAGATTGAAGGTACGGTAAAAACGATCACCGGAATCACCATCAAACGGACGAGGGAAGGGGACATGACGATTGCAGTCACCGGAGAGGGATTCCTTTATAAAATGGTGCGCAGCATCGCGGGCTTTCTGTTGCGCGTCGGCATCGGCGAATTGCAGTCGGGGGATGCCAAAAGGTTTCTCAAAGCCGGCGAGCGCACCAACAAAGTTCCGACCGCCAAAGCGCTCGGCCTCTTCCTTTGGCGCGTGGACTATTCATAAGATGCGGCATTTAAAAATGGAGGGTGCAGAATGAAACCGTTCAGAATTGTCCAGGGGGTTGCGCTTTGCTGTCTCGGGCTTTTACTTTTGACAGGAAGTGGATGCGTGTCGGGACGAACGATCACGACCCTGAAACCGGTGCCTGAACCCGGGTTAAATGTGCCCGGAAGCCGGTTTTATATTGCCGATCTGAAATATACCACGCCTGCCAATCCCTACAGCGCCAAACAGGAAGCCCGGATTTCAGAATTGTTCAAAAAAGAATGTCCCGAAGATTATCCGAACCTGTTTACAAGCAGCCCGGACGGCTCAATTCCACTCCGTGTCGAGGTGAATCAGACGACTAAGGCGTATATCGGAAAAACCATGTGCTGGATGTACGGCACGCTCCTGATTTCCGGACTGATTCTTCCCTGTCCCGGACAGACCGATGAGAGTTACGACATAAACGTATCGGTTTGGAACAGCAATCCCGCGCTGCCGACACAGTCCTGCGCAACCAACGGCTTTCGAAATGAATATTACACATGGTGCAGTATTTTAACGCCCGCCGCTTTGAAGGAAATTCCCGGAGAATCGGATTTCCCTAAAATCAGCGGCTCCATTTTCAACATGGAGCCTATGATGGAAGATTATTATAAAACAATTTCCAGCCAGCTTGCCGCAGCGGTCGCGCATGCGGTGGTTGGAGCGGCGCCGGAAATAACCAAAGCGCAGGCGGCGCCACAGACGCTTACTCAGGCGGCGCCCCCGTCCGTGCCGACAGAAAAAAGCAGTACCGTTTCGTCTGCAGCAGTACTGCCGTCGGTTTCGGAGCCACAGCCTGTTCAGGTTGCGCCGGTGCAGTCCTCAAAAATGCCCGTCGCCGATATTCCCACGCAGCTCAAAAAGCTGGATGAGCTTAAGGCCCTCGGACTCATCACCGAGGACGAATATAAAGCCCGAAAAAAAGAGCTTACTGGAAAGCTGTAACCGCTCAGATTTTCCAAGGGTTGGAAAAAATGACGCGAAATTTTCCAAACCTTGGAAAAGAAAAAGCCGCTCCGGAACCGGAGCGGCTCTTAGCGACTTCTTTCTTACTTTTTAGCCGCCGGTACTTCGTAGACATGCACCGTAGTTTTACCGAAGATCCTGCAAAAACTCAGGTACTCGTAATCGGCAGCCCCGATCCGGTTGAGTCTTCCATCTTTGACAGCAGCATCCGTCGAGCAGTCCCCCCAGCCGAATGACATTCCTGTGATTAAAATATCATGGAAAGCACTAGCGCTCGCATCTCCGCGCTGAGTACTCACTTTCGCATTATCGTAATCAACCAGCAGGGGAGCCTTGTAGTTGCTGAAAACAAAACCTTCTGGAGGTCGGAATTCAGCGCGTGGAGGGGCAATACATCCTGACATCAACAGGATTGCAAATCCCAATAGAAAAAAGGTTGGTATGATTCGTTTCATCGTACGCCTTCTATTTTCCATAAACGATAACAGTAGTTTTCTGGAAAAGGCCGAGGATATTGAAGTGTTCGTAGTCGGCATGAACGATTGTAGAAATGCGTCCGTTTTCAGCAGCGGTTTTGGCACTGGCATCACCAAAGGTGAAAAGACCCAAAACATTCATTACCTCAGCAGTACCCCGATTCATTCCAGCGAGATTCGTTTCATTAAAATCAACATCCAGGGGAGCTTTCATTTGCGAAAAAGCATATCCCTGCGGAGGAACAAACGGTGCGCGAATGCATCCGGTCAACGAGAGAACGGCGGCGGTTGCGAGAGCGGTGAATACGAATTGCTTTTTCATATTTTGGTCAATTCCTTTCTGGTTGAAATAATTTCTTGCCCGTGCGCATCTGCGCATGTGCTGTGATTTATAATCGGGGTTAAATGCGGAGTAAATCTTAAAGTATTTAAATACACATTTTTTGTGTACGGAATTCTAACCGCTCAGGTTTTATTCTTTTAGTGGTAAAAATCGCTGATAGGCTTTGATGCATCGTATGAGCGGGGAGGGTGGATGAAAAAAATTATGCGCAATGCTTTTATTGTAGTCACTGCTCTTTCAGCCGTTTCACAACTGAGCGGGTGTGCCACCCGGCAGGTTGCACTGCAATACAGCTCGTCGATGAGTCCGCCTGCGGTTTCCTGCTCTCCGACGGTGCGAATCGGCGATTTCAAGGATACACGCAGTGATCGCAGCCTCGGCTGCGTGCGTAACGGGTTCGGGATGAAACTGGCGGACGTAGCGGCGAAGCCGGGCGGCACTTCCGTTCCGCAGTGGATTTTAACCGCTCTATATGACGAGCTGAAACGGGCGGGATGTTCCATTGCGCCGCAAGGATCCGGAAATGAAGCCCGCTTTACAATCATCGGCGAAGTCCAGCGGGTTTATGTAGATTCGTATATGAGAATGATGGGCGAAATGTCGGTTGCGCTTTGCGTCAAAAACGGCGACCGAACCGTGCTGAGTCAGCTTTATCATGCAGAAGCAAGCAAGATGAACTGGTGGAGTTCATCACAGGAATTTCAGCAGACACTGGATATGACCCTGCAGGATTTGATGAAAACCATGGTACCCGATGTTGTGAGCACCATGTCGATGAATAACGAAACGGCGCCCGTGACAGCGAAAAATCCCTCCGCGAGCCCACAAGTTGCGGTAAAACCGATTGCGCCGCCGGAAACACTATCGGTCGCAGAGCCCGTTGTGCAGGCCGAACCCACAGCACCTGCAGCAGCAGTCACACCGAAAACGACCGTGGATATCGCCACGCAACTGAAAAAGCTGAAGGAACTGAAAGATCTCGGCCTGGTGACCGAGGAGGAATATGAAGCCAAGCGCAAGGAGCTGGTCGGGAAGCTATAGTTCCAATGCTTGGAAAAGCCAGCCTCACTTTTTCCAAGCATTGGAAAAGTAAAAGCCACCCCGATTCTGGAGCGGCTTTTGAGTTTGGTTTTCGAAGGGATTACATTTGTTCGGCGACGCTGCGCAGGCACATTTCGTTACCCGTGGGTGCTGCGGCGGCCTTAATCGGATTTTCTCCGCCCCAGAATTCGATGCTGTTGAAGATTAGTCCATCACCGAGGGTGGCCAATCCGTAAATCGGAAGGATGATGCAACCCAGGAAGAGGGCTTCGTCTCCCCATTTATTTTCCGGACTGGTCTGCCACTTGTGCAGATTTTTCGTTAACTGGAACGGGCCGGTGCAACCGGTGAGCAGAATGCTGGCAATAACCAATACGGGAATGAACTTTTTCATGCGATCCTCCTTAGGGAGTGGGTTTATCTCTCCCTTCTTGCGAGGCAATTTAATAAGTCTTCCGGCCGTTTGCAAACGGAAACCCGACATTTTTAGTTTCCAATTTCTGCTTGTTTTACAAAGAGCGTGTTCCCAGAATGCTCCGAAAGTTGGGTTGGCAATCGCAGATAACACGGGAGGAACTGTATGAAGAAGTTGTGGCTGATGTTCATAATGGCGCTGGCACTGGTTGCCGGCATCCAACCCCGCCAATAAAAGATCAGCAGCACAACACCATAACCACCTAAAAACGCGATGTAAATNNTGCCGGCATCCAACCCGTTTCCGCAGAAGACACCCCCATGACACCGATCATGATCAGCTTGATGACTCCCGCACAGGCTCCGTCACCGGAGTGGAATGTGAAAGGGATGCGGATTGATCTTCTCTATGGGCGTTGTCAAAACCTCTACGGTCTTGATCTCGGGCTGGTGAACCATACCGTCGTTAAAGAGATAGGACTGGCTGCCGGTCTGGTGAACTACACAGAAGACCGTTTTACCGGGCTTCAGTTCGGTGCGGTGAATATCGGCGAGCGGGTTAAGGGGCTTCAGCTAGGTGTTTACAATGAAGCGGATGATATGTCCGGAGTTCAGATTGGATTGATCAACCATACCCGCCTGATGCGCGGTGTACAGGTCGGCTTGATTAATGTGATTGAAAACAACGACCTTTCGTTTTTGCCAATCGTTAATTTCTTTTTCTAAACCAAGGAGTCCTCCATGAAAAAAATTCTAATGCTGCTGGCGGTTTCTTCTCTGGCGCTTTCCGTAAGCGCCCAGACTACCGATCCGAAAATTGCGATCTTTGTTAAAAATCAGACCAAGGTTCCGGGAATGGACGACATGGTCGATGGCGTCCGCGACCGCATTGCGGCGGAGCTGGCCGGGGCAGGGTTGATTGTATTGGATCAATCGGAANNTCGTGTGGCTCAGATGCTCGGTGCGGACTATGTGATGACCGCTTCGATTGTTTCGGCAAACCGCGCCGCAATGACCGTCGGCGGCAAACCGGTTGTGAGCTTTACGCTGCGCATGACCGTTCGTGTGAGTGAAGCCGTGCAGGGGTCCTCTGTCTATGGCGATAACTGGACCCGGCGATATCCGGTGATGGCAGACAACGCCGCCGGAACCGATGCGAGTGTTTATTACGACGACTTACTGGACGCATGGGCCAGCGAAACAGGCGCCAAGATAGCTGAAAAATCAAAAACCTGGCGTCGAGCTGAAGCGGCTCCGGTACAGCTGGTCAACTTCTCGGTCAGCACAACAATCGACGATCTGATTAAAGGCCTAGAAGCCGGTGTGCGTGCGCCGAATGATTTGCTGGATGAAATGCGTCACGTTATCGGCGGCGCGACAGTTGAAATTGACGGCGCGACGGTTGGTTCATCGCCGGGAACCTNNCGGCCCCGGGCATGCATCAGCTGCGGATTTCGCGCCCGTGGATGAAAGATTGGCAGCAAACGGTGAATATTCAGGACGGAAGCACCTTCAAGGTCGCGCTCGAACTTTCCGATGCAGGTCTTAAACGTTTACAATCCTTGGAAACGATGAAGGCGCAAATCGCCAAAGACTATGCCGAAGCGATGGCCACAAAAGGCGTGAAGGTTAATTTTGACACCTCTGCATGGCGCGATGTCTCCGTCGGAAATAAGGGGGGTGAAATCAACCTCGAAAAAAATGAGCTTCAGCAGAAAGGGCTCATGAACTCCGTCGGTCAATAATCATAGATAGAAGGCTTTGTGATTATGCCGTATATAAAAATAATACGACTGAGTGCTTTTCTTCTTGTCTGTGCATTGCTGATGACAGGCTGNNGAGCGCAAGTGCTGGTCTGGCCATCACGAACCTGAAGGCCGGAAATACGGCGGCGGCGTTGGAATGGTCGGACAAACTAAAGCTGAGCTCGCGCAGCAAGGTTCTCGGATATCTCGAAAGCGGACGTATTAAAATGCTGGCGGGGGACTTCGAAGGAAGCCGCACCGATTTTGCGACCGAAATTGATACCGTGCTGGAGGAAACCGAAAACGGCCCGGTCATTAAAATCGGATCGGTCGGCTCAACCGTCGCGGCGTCGACGGTTGCAGATGATACAATCCGTAAATACGAACTTGCCCCATACGAGTTGATTCAGTTGCTTCACTATCAGACGCTGAACTATTTGTTCTGCGGCGATCCCGACGGCGCAGCCGTTGAAATGCGCCGAACGGTATTTGCCCAGGATGCTCTCGCTGATAAATATTCCGACGAAGTGCAAGAAGCTCAGGAAAAAGCCGATAAAAAGCAGGCTGAAGCCCAAGCAAAGGCCATGGATGCAGTGAATGCCAAAATGGAAGCAATGGGGCCGGCACTGGAGCGAACGAGCAGCTCTCACGAAAACGGACTGGCGTGGTATTTTTGCGGGCTGATGTTCGAAAAACAGGGCGATGCCGCCAATGCGACGCTCTGCTATCGCAAAGCGTGGGAACTTTCGCCGCAGAATCCGTGTATTCTAAAAGATTTTCTCCGGCTGTTGCAGACACAGGATAAACCGGCTTTCATCGATCTGGTTTTAGNNATCAACCGAAATCGTGGTGCTCTATGAAGAATCGCTGATTTCAGAACGTCAGGCCGAAAAAGTTCCGGTTCCCATCCCTGATTTTCAAGGCACAATCACCATGATCTCCATTGATTTTCCATATTACAGTGATCCCGCCTATACCGCCGCTCCGCTGACCCTTGCCGCCGATGGAACCGAACTCGGTGTCGCAGAACCGGCCGTTTATCTCCAATCGCTGGCCTACCGCGACCTGAAGGAAAAAATGCGGGGCATTATCGTCCGTAACGTCACCCGGGCAGTAACCAAAATCGCTGCCCAGCAGGTGGCCAATCAGGGGAATGGTTACACGAAATACGGAATGATGGCCTTTAACGCTATTTCTTCGGCGGCTGCCACCTCGGACACCCGCGCATGGTATTCGATCCCGATGGACACGCAACTTTACAGAGGATCAATCACGCCCGGATCACACACCTTGGAATGCCGCAGTCCGCTCAGCGGCGAACCGATGACCATTCCGATCACGGTGGCCGCAGGCGAAACCCGGGTCGTCTGGATTGCGGACACCGGCGGCATCGCTGTTGCGGCAACTGCATCGTTAACAGGAAATGGATTGCCTCCCACCTATGCGCAGTTCAATAATACGTTTTATACAAACGGCGTACCGGAATCCGTAGACAGTTCGGCAACCGTTACGTCGGATGCAACACCAGTAACGAATGAAGAAAGCAAGGAGACCGTGTTATGAAAAAAGAAAAACAGTTCATTGCTGTTGCCGTAGCGGCGTTGAGTCTTGCTGGGTTCAACGGTTGCAAGAACACCTCCGGTACAATCGTGAAGACCGATCATCTGACAGGATCGTCCATGATCATCACAGAAAACGCTCGTCTGGCGCACCGTGTTGATGTGCTGAATACCACATATGACGAGGTGAACGGCCTGAAGCGGGTTCATATCACGCTGGCATCTGATCGCAATAAGCGGCTTCGGGTTGACTACCGGATCTGCTGGTTTGATGCAAACGGGATGGAAATCGACCCCCAGACCAAAACCTACCGGAATCTCATTCTTGAAGGGCATGATGCAGTTACGGTAAGCGGTGTAGCCAACTCGCCCGCAGCCGTCTATTCTAAATTGCGTGTCCGCGAAACATCTCAGGCTGAATAACCAATTACGAAAGGAACCGGAATTATGAAAAAATCTACTTTTGCTTTCTGTCTGCTCAGTTGCGCAGCACTTTTGAGCGGTTGTGCCACAACCTTCAAAGAGGTGCCGCTAGATCGCGCGGCCGCCACCACAAAAATTGAGCCGCAGGATATCCGTCGCACCGTCGAAAAAATGACGGAATCTCTACTCGTTGCTCCCGGTGTCAAGGAATTCGTCAGTAACCGCCGGCCCGTACTGGATGTCGAACCCATGAAGAACCGTACAACGCAGCATGTCGATATGATCAGCCTGACGGACTCGATTCGCATGCAACTCCTACGTTCCGGCATGTTTCGCTTTGTCGATCGTTCATCGGTCGGAACGGCCGCCAACGACATCGAACGCATCAACCAGGAAAATCAGCTGGGGTTGGTCGATCCGTCCAAAGCCGTCAAGGCCGGACAGCAGACCGCGCTCGACATGTATCTGACCGGAGCGCTCTCCGAAATTAAAAATGTCGAAGGCCGTACAACCGATCAGTACTACAAATTCTCCATGATCCTCAAAGATCTCAAAACCGGGGAAATTGTCTGGGCCGACGAGCAGGAAATCCGCAAAGAAGGCACTAAACCGGTTCTTGGCTGGTAGCCGGCAGGGACTGTTCTTTGCTGACCGCCCCGCGCACCGGGGCGGTTTTTTTTATATCCCGGTAAATAAACCCCGCTCTTCTTGCTTTTTACAGGCAGGTTGGGTAGCTTCTTTTCCTTCATTTTATTAAGGAAGTACTATGCNNGATTCTGGCTGCCGATATGGGGAATCTGGAAGCCGCTATCCGCCAATGTGAACGGGCAGGGGCCGATCAGATCCATATGGATATCATGGACGGCGTCTTTGTGCCCAACATCAGCATGGGACCCGCCGTCGTCGCCATGGCTGACCGTGTGACGGATCTGCCGATGGATGTTCACCTAATGCTTATCCAGCCGCAAAACCATATCGAGGCATTCGCCAAAGCCGGCGCGGATACCATCCTCATTCACATCGAAGCCGACTGTGATATTGAAGATACGCTAAAAAAAATCCGCGGCCTCGGGTGCAAAGCCGGAATCACAGTGAACCCTCCTACTTCGCTCGATGCCGTTTTCCAAGGGCTGGAAAAGGAAAAGGGTGCAGGATCATCCTGCTTCCAATGTTTGGAAAAAGGGCTGGTCGATGAAGTGCTTATTATGTC
This sequence comes from Verrucomicrobia bacterium UBA5540, assembly GCA_002423675.1. Lineage (GTDB taxonomy): Bacteria > Verrucomicrobiota > Kiritimatiellia > Kiritimatiellales > Tichowtungiaceae > Tichowtungia. The sequence goes on along the minus strand of DINM01000005.1, from coordinate 11,501 downwards.
CGTCAACCCCGGGTTCGGCGGCCAGAAATATATCGCCGCCGCCGAAGAAAAAGTTGCTGAAATTCGCCGCCGTTTCCCGGAGATGCTGATTTCCATCGACGGCGGCATCGATCTGGAAACCGTCACGCCAGCCGCTGCGCATGGC
>DINM01000005.1:3596-11257 GCA_002423675.1 Verrucomicrobia bacterium UBA5540 | reverse complement strand
GATCTCATTGATACACCCGGTCACGTCGACTTTTCCTACGAAGTCTCCCGCAGCCTTCAGGCCTGCGAAGGAGCTATCCTCGTCGTGGACGCGGCGCAGGGCGTTGAAGCGCAAACCGTCTCTAACGCGTTTCTGGCCTCCGATCATAACCTGACGATTATTCCGGTGCTGAACAAAATTGAACTTCCCAATGCGCAGCCGGTCGAAGTGGCTCACCAGATCGAAGAACTGCTCGCCATTGATGCAACCGACTGCCTGCAAGTCAGCGCCAAGTCGGGGAAGGGTGTCGCTGAACTTCTCGAAGCCGTTGNNGCGGCCTTGTTTTCGATTCGAAATACGATGCTTTCCGGGGTGTCGTCGTCTACATGCGTCTCTTCAGCGGAAGTCTGAGACCCGGTGAAAAAGTCCGTATGATGAGTACCGGTCAGGAATATGAAATCAAAGAAGTCGGCGTTTTTAATCCGGCGCAGGAAGTTCGCAAAGAGCTGACCGAAGGAACTGTCGGGTACGTCATCGCCAACATCAAAGACTCCTCTGAAATTCAGATCGGCGACACAATCACCACGGCGCGCAATCCGGCTCCGGATGCGTTGCCCGGGTTTAAAGAAATCCATCCCATGGTTTTCGCTGGAATCTATCCGATCGAAACCAGTGACTACGAAAAGCTCGGCAAAGGGCTGGACAAGCTGAGGCTCAACGACGCCGCATTTTCCTATCAGGCGGAATCCTCCGTCGCGCTCGGCTTCGGGTTTCGCTGCGGGTTCCTCGGGCTGCTCCACATGGAAATTGTGCAGGAGCGCCTGCGCCGCGAATTCGATCTCGATATTATCGCTTCCTACCCAAATGTCATCTACCGCGTAAACCTGAAAGACGGCGAAGCGCTCGAAATCGACAATCCGACTTACCTGCCGGATCCGACCGTTATCGAAAGCTTGGAAGAGCCGTTCATCAAAGCCACCATCATCACCCCGACCTCCTGCCTCGGCGATATGATGCAGCTGGTTATGGAANNAAGCGCGGCGAGATCACACATACGGATTCCATCGATGCAATGCGCGTCATGCTCACCTGCGACCTGCCGCTCAACGAAGTGCTCATCGACTTTTACGACCGGTTGAAAAGCATTAGCCGCGGCTATGCTTCGATGGATTACGAATACGCCGATTATCGACTGTCCGATCTCGTCAAAATGGACATCCTTATTCACAGCGAACCAGTCGATGCCTTTTCATCCATTGTGCACCGCTCAAAAGCGGTGTCGCGAGGACGCCAAATGTGCGCATCACTCAAGGATGTTATTCCCAAACAGGCGTTTTCCGTCGCGATCCAGGCTGCCCTCGGTGGAAAAATTATCGCTCGTGAAACCATTCAGGCCTACCGCAAAGACGTAACTGCCAAATGCTATGGCGGCGATATTTCCCGCAAGCGCAAACTGCTCGAACGTCAGAAAGAGGGCAAAAAGAAGATGAAGAGTATCGGCAAAGTGAACATTCCTCAGGAAGCATTCATTGCCGTGCTCAAAACCAAGCAGGAATAAAATGAAATTTTTCAAAACTCGTAAAGCCCGCAAAGAACTCAAAGAAGTTCTGCACTATGCCAAACACGTCCGGCATATGCATGAGGACATCCTTGACCCGGAAAAACTTCAGCNNCCGCCGGCGAGACGGTTGTCAAAGCCTGTGAAAAAATAATTCCGTCGAAAAAAAATCCCAAGATCCGCGAAAATATCGAAGTTCTGTTTGTTGCCGTTGCCGCGGCCATGGCCATTCGAGCCTACTTCTTTCAGCCGTTTAAAATTCCGACGGGCTCGATGCAGCCGACACTCTACGGGATTACCGTCAAAGATCAGCCAACGCTCAAAGGCGATAATCCGCTTGTCAAACTGGCTGATTTTGTTCTCTTCGGCGAACATCGCGTCGTCGTAAAGGCTAAAGAAAGCGGATTCCTGCGCACAAGCGATTACGGAACAAGACTCGATCTGCAGACGACAAAAAGCCAGTCCGCAGCCATTTTCTTTATCGATGATACGCCCTATAAAGTGCCGATGAGTCTGTGGCACGAACAGGCTGAACATTTTATTTCTCTGGCAAAAAAAGAAAACGGATACATTCACAAAGACGAAATACTCTTCGATGGAACACTGAAAAGCGGTGACTACATTCTCGTCAACCGAATGAAATATAATTTTATCCGGCCGAAGAGGGGGGATATCACGGTCTTCGACACCCGCGAGCTGAAGCATCCGCAAGTACGCAAAGATNNGTAAACGAACAAAAACCAACCGATCTGCGCTTTACTAAAATTTTCACGAATACGAATTACGCCGGATATGTTTTCGGCAGTTCGTCGGTGCATCCGGTACTGATTTCGAAACCGGGTGATTCCATCACAACGGGCGACAACGAATATCTTTTCTTCGGAGACAACACCAAGCTGAGTCTCGATGGGCGGTATTTCGGTCCTGTCAAAGAGCGGGATATTCTAGGCCCGGCGTTCTTTGTCTGCTGGCCGCTGGATCGCGCCGGATTTGCCGAAATCACTCACTAAAGCGGATTACGCAAGGTTCTACAGCTCTTCTGAATAACCGCCCGGATTAACTTCCTGCAGAATCGTCCGGTTGAGATAAACAGGACGTGAAGTGCCGACGATGAAAAGAGTTTTGCACCCCAATGAGTTAATAAAAGTGAACACGGGTGGGGTGCCCGGGAGAAGAAGATGGACGCGGTGAGAGAACAGGTATTCGGGGGGAGCTATGATGGCCTCGGACACGACGGGTCATTGACCCTGACTCACGGGATACTGTACTCCGTTTTCATCCAATCAAGTGCTTTATCGGCCAGCGGTTGCGGCAGAACAGCAGTGTTTCCTTGATAAATGTCGATACGGTATTTCGGAATGTGTTCGACAATAAATTTTCCCTGATACTGCACGTTGTCACGGTCGCTGTTGCCGAGCAGCGCATAGACGCGCAGATTCGGGTTCTGCCGCAGAAAGTCGGGGCGGAAGTCTGCTTTTTCAAATCCCTTGAAGTCGGGTTCCTGCAGAATGATTCCGGCGACAGGTCGCATGGTGGCAAAGATCGCGGATGGAACCCGGCCCGCGATNNAATTTCCGTTCATCGTTTTTCCAATTTGATCGCCAAAGGCATCATGCAGAATTACCGCAATCCATTTTTCTTTACGAACGCGATCTTTGACACTGTTCCAGAGCGCAGGAGATTCCAGGACAAGGCCGTTGTAGTATCGCTCTGACTCATGATAGCCCTGCGGAATATAAACGTCGTATGCATAGCTGTTCTGAGCCGGGCAGATGGATTTCGGTAAAAAACTCCAGTCCTCTGTTTTACTGTAGGAGCAGGGGATCTGAATGACACGGTCTTCAGGGTAGAGCTTTTTCTGGCTTTCCAGTTCTGCCTGTTGGACTGCCCGGAACGCCTTCGCCTGTTTTTCTCGTCCTTCCGCCTGTTTGATATAATCCTGCGAGAGATCCATCTCTATCACCGCATTATTCTGCAGGGTTACCGTGCCGGTTTTAAACAGCAGGATTTCCTGTCTGTTATTTTTCATGGAGCCGGCCGGTTCGCCAAGTTCCGCAATAACTGCTTCACGCGTTACGCCTTTTTCAATGCCGTTGGCGGGGAAACAGGAGAGCAACAATCCGAGGAAAAGGAACCTTTTCATGATTCGGGATTATATCGGGCCGAATGGGGCAAGGCAATGCGTCACTGCTCAATCTGTAGGGAAAGGCGGGCATTATCCAGCGCGCGACGGATATCCTTATGAATATTGGAGCGGCCGATTTGATCAAGCAGACCGGCTTTTTTCATCGCACCGGCGGGCTGCTTGTGGATGCCTGAAATCAGCNNCGTGTTGCATGAACCACACCCTCGAGCGCCCGCAAACCGGTTGCATCAATCGCCGGAACATGCCGCATTCGAAGAATCAGCACCTTCGGCATTTTAATTTTACCGATTTCATCCTGAAACTTACTGGCTGCCCCGAAAAAGAAAGGCCCGTCAATTTCGAAAATTTCTACGCCCTTTGGTATATTAAAATGTATCGATGCATTCGGATCGTCCGGATTTTCATTTTCATCATCCAGTTTGATGATGCCGGCATTGGTCACCGCCTCCATACGGCGCATAAAGAGGAAGGCAGAAAGAACGACTCCAACCTGAATGGCGACGGTCAGATCCGCAAAAACGGTTAGCAGAAAAACAGTCAGCAGAACCAGTACATCGCTGCGCGGACTGCGGAAGAGTTTCACAAAGAAACGCCACTCACTCATATTGTAAGCCACGATCAGCAGAATGGCGGCCAGCGCAGGCATGGGAATCAGGNNATAATATTGGCAATGCCCTGCGCAACGAGTTCCATGTTCGAGCGATGGCGCTGACCGGTCATTCCGTCAGCCACCACGGCGGACAGTAGCGATTCAATTGCCGCCAGCAGTGCAATGGTCAGTGCGGGGGCAAAGAGGCCTTTTACCAGCGTCAGATTGATAACGGGGACAGCGAATGCGGGTAAGTGATTCGGTACGCCGCCGAAACGGCTTCCGATCGTCTCAACCGGCAGTTTCAGCAGCACAACCAGTCCGGTCGTAACGAGAATTGCAATCAGTGAGCCGGGAATACGGCGGGTCACTTTAGGCCAGATCCCCATAATCAGCAGCGCCAGCAGTCCGAGCCCGGCGGAAAGCGGATCAAACAGATTCAGATGCGAACCAATGGCCTCAAGTTTTCCGACAAACTCACCGGGAAATTCCTCCAGATGCATGCCGAAAAAAGAGGGGATCTGTGTCGTTGCGATAATCACCGCGATCCCTGTTGTGAAACCGATGATCAGCGGGTAGGGCAGATACTTGATGATTGAACCGAGCCGGCAGACACCCATAATAACCAGCATCACACCCGCCATCAGCGTTGCTACTGTCAAACCGGCCATGCCGTATTNNATGCGCCGGTAGGACCGCCGATCTGCACGCGGCTGCCGCTGAAAAACGAGATCAGAAAACCCGCAACAATCGCGGTGTAAAGGCCTTGTTCGGGCGTAACGCCGGATGCGATCCCGAAGGCAATCGCGAGCGGCAGGGCGACAATGCCGGTAATCACCCCGGCAATCAGGTCGTTAACAAAATGCTTTAATGAATAACCGGAACGATAGCAGGTAAAAATCTGCGGAATAAGCCGCGTATGCATGGAACTCCTTTTTGGTCGCAAAATGAAGCGTCCGTCATATACCTTTCCGTTTTGAAATAAAGAAAAATCCTATGAAATTGCGTGTCAATCAACTCGACCTGTCGCCCGGATACTCGCCGGAACAACTGCTCAAAGCCGCAGCCAAAGCTTTGCGCTGCAATCCGTCCGCGCTGAGCGGGCTGGAAACCGTCCGGCGCTCGATCGATGCCCGTGGACGCTCGCCGCGCATGACCGTCGCCGTTGAAGTTGAGTTCTCCGGCAAACTGCCCGCCGGACTGCNNGTCGGTGCCGGACCGGCCGGCCTCATGGCCGCATTGGGGCTGGCCGAAGCCGGGCTCAAGCCGCTACTGATCGAACGCGGAGAAGCCGCCGCGCCGCGCGCCACACGGGTTACATCATTTTGGAAAAACGGAACGCTCGATGTGGAAAGCAACGTACTCTACGGCGAAGGCGGTGCTGGACTTTTTTCCGACGGGAAACTCACCTCGCGCAGCAAAGACCGTCCGCGCGTCCGGCGCTTTCTCGAAATGCTCGTCCATTGCGGAGCGTCACCCGACATCCTTATCGACGCCGAACCGCACATCGGCAGCGATGTGCTTGAGGAGCTCGTTCCCGCTTTACGCAACCGGATCATTGAATTCGGTGGCGAAGTGCGTTTCGGAGCGCGGCTCGACCGGCTTGAAATCGAAAACGACGCTGTGCGCGGCGCGGTTATTTCCGGCGAAGAAATCCGCACCGACTGCTGCGTACTCGCCACCGGTCACAGCGCGCGCGATATCTACGAAATGCTCTCGGAGCAAGGCGTACCGCTCGAGCCCAAGCCCTTTGCCGTCGGCGTGCGGCTCGAAATCCCGCAGCAGCGCATCGACACCGCGCAGTGGGGAGGATCTTTTCCAACCATTGGAAAAGCCAGCTTTCGCCTGACCCGCAAAGAAGAGGAAAACGCCCGCTCCTGCTACACCTTCTGCATGTGCCCCGGTGGACTCGTCATCGCCTGCGCCTCGTCTGAAGGTCTGATGACCACCAACGGCATGAGTTTGTCTCAGCGCGATAAATTCATGGGTAATGCGGCGTTTTTAGTTCCTGTCATGCCAACCGATTTTCCAAACATTGGAAAATCCGTTTTGGCGGGCATTGAATTTCAGAAAAAACTGGAAGCGGCGGCCTTCGCGGCAGGCGGCTTGGACTATTCGCTGCCCGCCCAGCGACTGATCGACTTTTTCGATGGTTCCTCGCCGTCTGCACTTCCTTCGGAACGCTCCTGCACACGCGCGGTTCCGGCGCAGTTGCGCGGACTGCTTCCCGAATTCGTTGAGCACACGCTGTGCAGCGCCGTCCCGAAAATGCTGTGCAGCATGCGCGGCGTGGCTTTGGACGAGGCACTGCTCTACGCTTCCGAAACCCGTAGCTCCAGCCCCGTGCGCATCGTGCGCGGTGAGGATGGACAGTCGGCGATTCGCGGACTCTATCCCTGCGGTGAAGGCGCGGGCTATGCTGGCGGTATCGTCAGCTCCGGCATCGACGGCCTGCGCATCGCCGAGGCCGTTATTGAACACTGCTGATTTTCGGCTTGTTTTCGTTTTCGGAAAGAATATACAGCCTCTGAAATTTTTGTGCAGGAGACTGTATGGCGAAAGATGTAGACAGTATTCTTTCTTTAGACGGAACGGTGACCGAGGTGCTTCCGGGGACGATGTACCGTGTGAAGCTGGAAAACGGGCATGTGGTGTTGGCGCACGTCTCCGGCAAAATCCGCAAAAATTTCATCCGCATTTCGATCGGTGACAAAGTGACCGTCGAAATCTCCGCCTACGATCTCACCAAAGGTCGCATCACCTACCGGCACGCGTAGTTTGCACGATTTGGCGTGCAATCAATGGGCTCGGACGTTAAAACCGCCGCATGAATTTTCAAACGGTTCCAACACCCTGTTTCGTTGTCGATGAGGCCAGGCTTCAACGCAATCTCGATACGCTCGCANNAGATCTTGCTGGCGCTCAAAGGCTTTGCGATGTGGAGCACGTTTCCAATGCTTAGAAAAGTTTTGAACGGCGTCTGCGCCAGCTCGCCGTGGGAGGCGCGGCTCGGACGCGAAGAGTTCGACCGAGAAGTTCACGCCTTCGCCGCCGCCTACAGCGAAGCCGATATTCGTGAACTGCTGATTCTTTGCGACGAAATCGACTTCAACTCGTTCGCGCAGTGGAAAAAGTTCAAACCGCTTTNNGAAAAGAAAGTGAAGGTTGGTCTGCGCATTAATCCGGAATGTTCGACCGGCCGGACGCCGATGTACGATCCGTGTGCGCCGAAGTCGCGCCTCGGCATCACCCGCGACCAGTTTGACGGCGAAACCCTCGACGGCATCAGTGGGCTGCATTTCCATACGCTCTGCGAGCAGAACGCCGACGCGTTGGAAACTACGCTGCAGGCTGTCGAAGAAAAGTTCGGCGAATTTCTGCCGCAGATG
>DINM01000005.1:0-3571 GCA_002423675.1 Verrucomicrobia bacterium UBA5540 | reverse complement strand
CCTACCGGCTGGCGGGCCTAAGCTGTCTGGCGGGTGACGTGATTGGCGATTACTCCTTCGATCAGCCGCTCAAACCCGGCGACCGGCTGGTTTTTGAGGACATGGCGCACTACACGATGGTGAAGACGACCATGTTTAATGGAATCAAACATCCGTCCATCGCCATTCAACGTGGCGACGACATCCAGATTGTTCGCGAGTTCCACTACGAAGATTATAAGAACCGGCTGTCATGAAGATTACCTTCCTAGGCACAGGGACGTCGCATGGGGTTCCAATGATTGGATGCGGCTGCGAGGTCTGCCGATCAGACAATCCGAAGAACAAACGTCGCCGGTGCAGTATTTACGTTCTAGCGGGCGAAAAACATCTGCTGTTCGATACGCCCCCCGATCTGCGCGATCAAGTGCTGACCTTCGGTGTCGAGCGGGTTGATGCGGTATTCATCACCCACCCGCACGCCGACCATATTTTCGGGTTCGACGACATCTGCCGCTTTAGCGATCTGCAGAAAGGGCATATTCCGGTTTATGGCTCGCCGGCGACGATCGCTTCGATGCGAAACAAGTTTGATTACGTCGACCGGCAGAGCCACTCGTTTGGTGGCGTCCCGCGCGTAGTGTTTACGGAAATGAACGCGCCAGTAGAGGTGGGCACGGTTCAGGTGACACCGGTTCCCGTAAAGCATGGAACGGATAACATTTACGGTTTCCGAATCGATGCAGACGGAAAGAGCCTTGCTTACATTCCAGACTGCTCCGGGATTCCTCAAGAAAGCTTCCGAACATTGGAAAACCTTGATGTGATGATCCTTGACGGCTTGCGTCCTGATAAGCACACGACCCATTTTTCGATCGAAGAATGCGTGGAGAACTTGCAACGGATCGGTGCAAAACGATCGTTTCTGACTCATCTAACACACCATTCAGACCACGAAAGTCTACAGGCATCGCTGCCCGCCGGGATTGAGGTTCCGTGGGACGGGTTGACGCTTTCCTGAAATTGAAAGGGATGTCGATTGACACCCCGGCAACCCCGTGATAAAAGTTCCCCCTTATTTTTTCTCCAGGTATCGATTTTTGCATAACGGAAAGGGCTTTACGAATGGCTTCAAAAAAGGTTTCAAAGACGAAAACAGAAAAAAAAACATCGTCGAAAACGGCTGTGAAAAAAGCTTCAGCAAAGAAAACTACCGCGAAAAAAGTAACGGCAAAAAAAGTTGTCAAAAAGGCAGCGGCGAAAAAAACGCCTGCAAAAAAGACCGTGGCGAAAAAAATGCCGACGAAGGTTAAGCGGATTCCGATCACCCCCACGAAACCGGCCGTACCCGTTCCGGCCGCACCTGGAACGCGCAAATTGACGGCAAAAGAAATCCGTGGATTCAAAGAAGTTCTGCTAACCCTGCGCGAGCGCGTCTCCGGTGAATACAGTGCGCTATCGCGCGATAATCTTGAAGCCAACCAGCGCGATCCGTCGTTGTCTGACCAAGGAACCGATACTTTTGACCGCGAAATGGAGCTCAACATGATGGGCAGCGAGCAGGAAGTGATTTTTGAAATCGACGCTGCATTGCGACGGATCGAAAAAGGCGTCTACGGCATTTGCGAATTAACTGGAAATCCGATCAATCTCGAACGACTTCAGGCGCTTCCGTATGTGCGTTACACCGTTCGTGCTCAGTCCGAGCTTGAAAAAGGCCGCGCACACTACCGCCCCTTTGGCGGCACCATGCGCAGCTAAGGAGAAATCGAATGCTTGTACTCATTATCGGTCTGGTCGTTGTATTGCTCGATCAATTGACCAAACTATGGGTACGTAGTTTTTTGATCTACGGAGGCGAACCGCAGGTCGTCGTCCCTGGTCTGTTCAACCTTGTCTATGTTCGCAACGAAGGCGCGGCGTGGGGCATGTTCGGCGGGCAGATGCCGGCACTCATCATTCTTTCGATCATCGTGCTTATTCTGCTGGCCGTCTATCATCGCAAAGTGCTCAACCCGACTCTCGACCACCGTATTGTGCTCGGCCTGATGGTCGGCGGAATCTGCGGTAATCTGATTGATCGCATTCGTGTAGGCTGGGTCACCGACTTCCTCGATTTTCATATCAGCGTTCATCACTTTCCGTCGTTTAACGTCGCCGACTCCTCGATTTGCATTGCGGTCAGTCTCTACATGCTATCATCGCTTTGGCATACCAAACATCCGCTCAAAAATGACAAATGATCGTCCCAGCGCATTTGTGCTCGTCGGCCCGACGGCGTCAGGAAAAAGCGCCGTTGCTCAGTTCATTGCCGAACAGACCGGCGCCCCGATTGTTTCCGCCGATTCCATGAACATCTATCGCGGTATGGACATCGGTACGGCCAAGCCGGATGCTGAGACCTTGCGCATCGCCCCACATCGATTAATCGACATGCTTGATCCCGCCGAAGCCTATTCCGCCGGTCAGTTTCGCAGCGATGCCCTGCGAGAAATCGCTGCCATTCAAGCGGCTGGGCGTTTCCCGCTCCTAGTGGGCGGGACGATGCTCTATTACAGGGCATTGGAACGAGGCCTGACGGAGCTGCCCGCTGCTGATCCGACCGTGCGCGCCCATCTGGCGGCGGACATGGCCGAACAGGGCAGCACTGCTTTGCACCGCCGGCTGGCGCAGGTTGATCCCGGAGCGGCGGCGCGTATTCATCCTCACGATGCGCAGCGCATTCAGCGGGCGCTGGAAGTGTATGAACTGACCGGTCAACCGTTAACGGAACTTTGGGGCGGTTCGCATAACGAATTATTACCGTTTCGCGTCATCAAGCGGATCATGGCGTCGGTTGAGCGGCGGATATTGCATGAGCGGATTGCTCAGCGGTTTCGGGCGATGCTGGAGCAGGGCTTTGTCGCCGAGGTGGAGCGTCTGCGGGCCAGAGGCGATCTCGACCTGAACAAGCCGGCCATGCGGGCCGTGGGTTACCGGCAGGTCTGGGATTACCTGGATGGCGTGCTGGATTATCCAGCGATGGTCGAGCGGGGGATCGTGGCGACCCGGCAGTTCGCCAAGCGGCAATTGACCTGGCTGCGGTCCGAATCCGGTGCGATCTGGCTGGATAGCGCAGCGCCTGATGGATTGGAACGGCTGACGGCCTCCCTGCATGAAGCCGGGTTTTTCCCGACATGACGCAGCGGCTGTGCTAATATTTGCCGGCTTTGGGGTGCTATTGGGGGCTGGCGGCATCCCACCGAAATTTGGGATTCCTGCGGATAACACATCATGGGACTGTGATGAATACCCTCCGGCGGAGGGTTTTGGGAATCAGGCACGCCTTGTGCTTAACATCCCGCGACTTTCTGATAACTTTCGCCTGCTGTCACTGGCAGGCGCGGATTGAAACATAACAACAAGGGAGCGTCGTAATGGCAAAAGGTCATTCTCTCCAGGAACCTTTCCTGAATGCGTTGCGTAAGGAGCGGATTCCCGTCTCGGTCTATCTGGTGAACGGCATCAAGCTGCAGGGCCAGATCGAATCTTTCGATCAATTTGTGGTGCTACTCAAGAATAGCGTCAGTCAGATGATCTACAAGCACGCCAT
>DINM01000087.1 GCA_002423675.1 Verrucomicrobia bacterium UBA5540 | reverse complement strand
GTGCTCGATGCTTCGCTCCAGCCCGGCACGCCGCTGGCCGATGTAATGGGCCCGCCGGAAACCGTCTTGGAACTCGAAATCACCCCGAACCGTCCTGACTGCCTCAGTATCATCGGCATCGCTCGCGAAGTCGCCGCCCTTTATGGCACCAAACTCAACCTGCCCGCCGTTGAGCTGAAAGAAAGCGGCGCACCGGTTGAAAAAGAAATCGCCGTCGAAGTGCAGGACTCCGTCAAATGCCCGCGCTNNTCCGCTCGATCAACAACGTCGTGGATATCACCAACTATGTCCTGCTCGAAACCGGCCATCCGCTGCACGCCTTTGACGCTACGCTGATTAAAGACGGGAAAATCATCGTCCGCCACGCCGCCAAAGGCGAAAAATTCACCACGCTCGACGGCATTGAACGGCAACTGACTGATGGAATGCTCGTCATCGCCGACCCGGCAAAAGCCGTCGCACTCGGCGGCGTGATGGGCGGAGCCAATACCGAAATCAAGGACGACACCTCGACCGTCCTGCTCGAAGCCGCCACCTTTGAAACCTCCTGCATCCGCGCCACCGCGAAAACACTGGGACTTTACACCGATAGCTCCTACCGCTTCCAGCGCGGAGTCAACGCCGCCAGCGTCGAATGGGCCAGCCGCCGCGCCGCCGTGCTGATGGCCGAGTTGGCCGGCGCCGAAGTCTGCAAAGGCGTTGTCGATGTCTATCCCGACCCGAAGACCAAACGACAGCTCACCTTCCGCTGGCAGGCCGCCTGCGATTTGATCGGCATGGATGTGCCGGTCGAAACGATGAAGCAGATTTTCCAAACCTTGGAAATTTCCATTCTCTCCGCCGACGCCGAGAAAGCCGTTGTTGAAATTCCGACCTTCCGCGACGATCTCGAACGCGAAGTCGATTTCATCGAAGAAATTGCCCGCATGAACGGCGTCGATAAAATCCCNNCCGCGTCCGTGCAATAGATACCTGCCGCAAAAACCTCGTCGGTCTCGGCGCGCGCGAAATCATGAACTACACGCTGGTCAGCCATCCGCTGCTCGACCTGTTCGGCAAAGACGATGCCGCCGCGCGCGAAGAACTGCCCCACCCGATCAGCGCCGAACAGTCCGTCCTGCGCACCTCACTGATTCCGCAGATGATCGAAAGTCTCGGCCGCAATAAATCGCGCCAGATCGATGAGGCGGTCTTTTTTGAAATCGGCCGCACGTTCGCCAAAACCGTCCAGACCGAAAAGGTCTGCCTCGGCCTGATGGGTGCCGCCGGACGCGGCGCGCTCGACAAGCAGCTCGCCATTTCCGAAGAAGAGGTTTTCCTCTGGCTCAAAGGACTGGTCGAAAAACTGCTCGCCGCGCAAAAAGTAACGGACGTAGGGTTCCAATGTTTGGCAAACTGCGGCGCGTTCGAAGCGGGCCGCGGAGTCAAAGTGCTTTCCGGCAAAACGGAAATCGGCCTGCTCGGACTGATTAATTCCAAGGCTCGGAAAGAATGGCGTTTAAATGATCCGGTTGCCGCCGCCGAGTTGAATCTCGAAGCGCTGATTTCCAATGCTTGGAAACGCAGTGCGGTGAAGGATCTTCCAACGTATCCGGCGACTGAACGCGATTTCGCCTTCATCGTCGATGAAGCGGTTCGNNCCCCTGCCGAACTCGAGAGCGTCAAGCTGTTCGATGTGTTCCGCGGCAAGGCGCTGGAAAAAGGCAAGAAAAGCATGGCCTACAGCTTTGTCTACCGTTCGCCGTCCGGAACTTTGACCGACGACAAAGTCAACGGATTCCACGAAGCGGTCGGTAAAAAAGTCTGCGCCGCAGTCTCTGCGGTTATCCGCGAAGGATGACGTGGGAATTTTCACCACAATTATTGTCTGACCGCTTGACCGACAAATACCCTCGGAGTAATATCGGAACCGTGAGAGGGAAAAGAGAAACTCTCCTCTGTTCTTTCAAAATTTAAGCCCGCCCGGAAGGCAACAAGTTTCCGATCCGTTAGCAAATAATTAAAGGGCGCTTAGGACGGTGTTGGTGTATTCCACCCTCACTTTAGGGCGCCCACCTTGTAAATCAGGGTTCGGAAATGAGTCTCCCGGCACGGGCGCTTTTTAGACCGCTCAGAAAATTCTGAGCGGTTTTTTTATTATCCGCGCACGTCAGAGTGCTTCCGTTAAAATCCGAGTCAATGCACCGTCGCTCAGTTCGACCGGATTGCCTTTCATACTATTGGCATTTTTTGATTTTTCGACAATCAGCGGGAAATCCGACTCTGTTATGCCAAGCGAGACGAGCGACGGAACCTGCAGGTCGCGGCAAAGTCCTGCGAGCCATTGGACTCCGTCTTCGGCACTTTTCCCGCCGGTTATTCGACCAAATTCTTCTAATCGCGACACATCTTCCATAGCGGCAAGATTGGCTTTCATGACGTGCGGAAGCAGAGCGGCGCAAACGATACCGTGCGACGCGTCAAACATGCCGCCAATCGGCCCGGCGAATCCGTGTATGGCGCCGAGCCCGGCGTTAGCGAGCGCCAGCCCGCCGAANNGCTCCGTTTTCAAAAGCGCGGCGCAGCGAGCGCACGGCACGTGGAAGTCCTCCGCAACAAAAGCCGTCGGTCATTGGATTGGCCTTTTTCGAAATAAAGGCTTCGAGCAGCTGCGTCAGCGCGTCGAGACCGGTGGCGGCGGTGACGGCGGGCGGCATGGAAAGCGTGCACTCCGGATCGACAACTGCCAGATCGGGAATCATCAGCGGATGCCTCATGCTGACTTTGACTTTATGCTCCGGCGAGGCAAGTACTGCGTTTTTTGTTACTTCCGCACCGGTTCCGGCTGTGGTTGGAATGGCGATACACGGCGCGGGCCGGTTTTTCAATGGCAAGCCTTTACCAATGACTTCGAGATAATCGAGCGGATCGCCGGGATTGGTCATCAATGCGGCGGCGGCTTTGGCGAGATCGATCACGCTTCCGCCACCGAAGCCGATGACGAGATCGCATTTCAATACCGCCGCCCGTTTGGCATCAGCAACTGTCGGCTCGCCGGCGATTGCAAAAAGCTCAAATTCCACACCCTCTTTTTTAAGCGCGTCGAGCAGCGGACGGGCGCGATCCGTGTGTTTTCCGGTAACGACCAGCGCGCAACGCCCGAACTGCGCGGCGGCGGGCGCAGCCTGCGACAACGTTCCGCAGCCGAAAATGATCCGGTTGNNCTCATAGGCAGCTCCAGCCGGATTCTTCAGGATACAGCGTCTCAAATTTCGTACTGCTGCGCGGCACTGCCATCATGTCGGCAACGGTGTCGCGCCAAACGGCGTAGTGGGCGGTTTCTTTGTGGCGCGCCGGGGCTTTGGCATCGCGATAAACCTCCACCAGAACGAAACGGGTCGGATCATCCTGCCGCTGAACCAGATCGAACCGCGCAATACCCGGTTCTTTCAGACTGTTTTTTGCGTTTTCTTTGGTCGCTTCAATGAAGCGGTCGATGCAACCGGGTTTCACCTGAATATTTACGTGCACGGCCAGCATAGAAACCTCCAGGAAGAGTAGAACATTGGAACGATGGAATATTGGAATGATGCAAACAAGCTATTCCAGCATTCCAATATTCCATTCTTCCGTTTTCCATATTGACTACACTCGCCGCAGTCTCCAAGCTGTTGCGGCAAAAGGACACATTCCATGAGCCAGAATAAGTATCTCGATAAGTTTATGAGCACCTTTCCTTTTGAAGGGCTCACCTTTGACGACGTTTCGCTGATCACCCAGTACGCCGACTTTCTGCNNCGGCGATGGATACCGTGACCGAAGCGGACATGGCGATTGCCATGGCGCTGCACGGCGGAATCGGTGTGATCCACAAAAATCTTGAGCCCGAACGGCAGGCCGCTGACGTGGCGCGCGTTAAGCATTATCTCAACGGACTGATCGGCAAACCGATCACCTTCAACGTCAACCAGACCCTCGCTGAAATCCAGCAACACCGTCTCGAAAAAGGGTACAGCTTCAGCGGGTTCCCCATCATGGACGATAGCGGAAATCTCGCGGGCATTCTNNGACCACCAAAGACATGAAGTACGCCGCCAGCAACAACGTGCGGGCCGGCGATATCATGACCAAAGACGTTCTCACTGCGCCCAAAGGCACCGACCTGCGGCAGGCGTATGAGATTATGCAGCAGAACAAAATCGGCAAACTTCCGCTGGTGGAAGACGGGAAACTGGTTGGGCTCTACAGCTACACCGACGTCGCCGACCTGATTGAAAACACCCGTCCGCTCTATAATCGTGATGATCAGTACCGCCTGCGCGCCGCTGCCGGAATCGGTCCCGGGGACTATGTCCGCGCCGAAGGCCTCGCCGCCGCGGAAGTCGATGTCCTCGTCGTCGATACCGCTCACGGTCACAGCAAAGGCGTGATCGAAATGACCGCATGGGTCAAAAAGAACCTGCCGGGCATTGACGTCATCGCCGGTAATATTGCCACCGGTGACGCCGCCGTCGCTTTGCGTAAAGCGGGAGCCGACGCCGTCAAAGTCGGCATCGGCCCCGGCTCGATNNCCTGTCATCGCCGACGGAGGAATCCGCCATTCCGGCGATGTCGCCAAAGCACTCGTCGCCGGCGCCTCCAGTGTCATGATGGGCTCCGTTCTCGCGGGCACCGACGAAAGCCCTGGCGAAAAAATTCTTTACGAAGGCCGCCAATTTGTCATCTACCGCGGGATGGGCAGCCTCGATGCCATCAAGTCGCGTGAAGGCTCGCGCCAGCGCTACGGTCTTAAAGACAGCGCCGAAGACGACCTCGTCCCGCAAGGTATCGAAGGCGTTGTGCCGTATGCCGGAGCCGTCAGCAAAATGCTCAAGCAGTATAGCGGTGGGCTTCAGGCCAGCCTCGGCTACTGCGGATGCCGCACCCTTCCTGACCTTCAGGAAAACGGACAGTTCATCCGCGTTTCACATGCCGGAGCACTCGAAGGCCACGCGCACGACATCAAGATCACCAAAGAAGCTCCGAACTACCGGCGGTAATGCATGCTCTGCAAACAGCGCTGATTCAAATGAATCCCGC
>DINM01000148.1:2707-5941 GCA_002423675.1 Verrucomicrobia bacterium UBA5540 | reverse complement strand
TGTTAAAACCTTTTCGATCGGCTTCGGGCGCGCCGTCGTCCAGTGGGAAAAGGACGGCATTCTTTATAAAATCGGTTGGATTCCGTTTGGCGGCTACGTCTCGCTTCCGCAGCTCGATCCCGAAGGGATGGAACGGGTTCAGGGCGATGCGTCGGCCGGAAAATATCCTAACGTTTCCCCGTGGAAAAAAATCGCCGTTGCCGTCGCCGGGCCGTGTGGAAACATCCTGCTGGCCATTGTGCTGGCAGTGGCGATCTGGCTGATTCCCGGTAACGATGCGGGCACGCAGATTCGTCCAATCATTGGAAATATTGAAACGAACAGCGCGGCGTACGCCGTCGGCCTGCGCAAAGGTGACGAGATCACCGCTGTAAATGGCAATACCGTCAAAAACTGGTATGACTTTACCGTCGAAAGTATGCTCAAGAATAGCGACACGGTTGCCTTGGATCTTCGCAAATCCGGTATTGAGCGGCATCTGGATATTCGNNAAGGGGTTCGCACTATTGAAGGCATTGAGCCCGCGATTCCCTGTCTATTCGGTGCCGTTACGAAAGGCAGTCCGGCAGATCTCGCCGGAGTGAAAAGTGGTGATACCGCACTTTCGTTCAACGGAACAACCGTGCTGGGCTGGGAGCAGTTTACCGATCTGGTACAGGTCGCAACGCCCGGTGTACCGGCATCGCTTGAGGTTGATCGCAAAGGCGAAACGCTCTTGCTTTCTATTGTTCCGGAATACAATAAAGAGTATGACCGCATTATGATCGGCGTGCAGCTCGGCGGAAGCGGCATGCCGTGGATGCTCTATAAAAATCCGGTTAATCAGATCAAATATGATGCGCTGGCCATTGTTCGTGTTCTCAAAGCACTGGTAACTCCGGCTGAAGCCAAACAGGCGGCAGGCGGACTTGGCGGGCCGATTGCGATTTTCAGCATGCTGACGATGTCGATTAAGATGGGTCTCGTGAATACACTCGGACTGATCCGCTTCCTCAATGTGAACCTAGCGGTTTTGAACTTGCTGCCGATTCCGGTTCTCGACGGCGGACACATTGTTTTTGCTCTCTGGCACGGCATCACGCGGCATAAAGTGAACGTAAGAATTCAGACGACACTGATCAATTTTTTCGCGATTCTGCTGATCGGTGCGATGTTGATTCTTTCCGTTAAAGATGTCGACCGGAACTGGCACGTTAAGGACTTTTTCGGAAAACTATTTCACAGTCAGACGGAGCAGGTTGAAGGCAAATAAAATGGATCGTTTTAAAAAACGAAACCTTTTCAACGGGATACCACCTATGCGCACGATCGGTTTGCTGGCGCTAATGGGCTTTGCGTTGTTTGTCTCATTTCGGATTTTTACCGCGCCAACCAAAACCGTTCAGATTCTGTCTGCGCCCGACGGACGCCGTGATGCGCGGCTGCAGTATGTGTATTACACTTCAACGCCGGGCTTTAAAGTCGCAACACGTGAGCGGCACCTCTGGCATACGATTTTTTATTTGCCGAAATACACCAATGAGCCTTCCGGGGAATTAAACGTCCAGCTGCGCTGGACGGACGATTCGGAACGGCTGATGTTGGACATTAACGGCAAACCGGTTTGGGGGCATGACTTCAACGATCAGTCGTCTAGACTCAAATCGCCGTAAATCCGGATGATGCCGTTTTCGTCGACCACGTGAAGCTCCCTGCCGGGAAAAGCCGCGGGCAGTCGTTTTTCCAACCCTTGGAAGACTTTTTCTTTAATCTCCGCGCGGATTTCTTTCGGAACTTTCCGGAGCGTGGCCAGACGGATTTCAACGATGTAGCCGGAACCGTATTTTGAACCGAATCCAGCTGAAAATGCCGCACCGATATTAAAGAGACCATCTGCTTCCGGGTTGGAGGTTGTGCCGTGTTTCGGGCGGGAAGGATGCAAGCCGTGATCGGCTCCATATTCGGCCTCCAGCTCTTCATCAATTGCATCGAAGACGCTTTTTAGCGTTGCTTCCCACCTCATGGCTTTACTGCTTCTCATGGGATGAGTATAATAGAAAAGCTCCAACCCTTGGAAACTTTTCTTCCAATGTTTGGAACTGTTACCGACCGCGCAGGGCGCGTCGGGTTTCCAAATCGACCGCTTTCTTTTTGAGCGTCTCGCGCTTGTCGATGGAGTCTTTTCCTTTGCAAAGAGCCAGCTCGATTTTAACTTTTCCACCTTTGAGATAGGCCTTTAGCGGAATGAGGGTCTGGCCCTTTTCCGCAATCTTGCTCTGAAGGCGCAGAATCTCTTTTTTATGCAGAAGCAGGCGGCGCGGGCGGGTGGGGGTGTGGTTGTGAACGTTGCCGTGCGTGTAAGGCTGAATGGTCATTTGAAGGAGTTCAGCCTGATTGTTTTCAATATGGGCGTAGGCTTCGTCGATGCGGATGTGTCCGTCGCGGATGGATTTGACTTCCGTGCCGCGCAATTCAATGCCCGCCTCAAGCTTTTCCAGGACGTGAAAATCCCGGAACGCTTTGCGGTTGGTGGACAGCACGCCGGAAGCATCCCGGGATTTTTTTGCCTTTTGGGACATGGTTACAGAACGATGTCGGAACCTTCATCGAAGGTGTCAAAGGAAGAGCCCATGTCAATGGGCTGAACACCCATTTCAACGGTCAGTTTGCCTTCGACAATTTCTTTGAGGACAACATCGTGATAGTCCTGTTCAGGGAAGTCGCGTTTGACCATCGGGCGTTCGCCGCGGATGAGCTGGCGGGTGCGGTAGGAAACGAGGTTCACCAGCGTCGGGATGCTACCGATTTTTTCTTCTGCTTTGCTCAGATATTCAAAATTCATGGGATCTATTCCTCTCTAAAAACGTGGGACTATACGGCTTAGGGCAGAGTGAGTCAACCTATCCGTACTGCGTATTGCGTATTCCGTATCATTTTCCGGCGAACCACGACAAGCAGTACGGAATACGCAGCTTTTGTGCTTANNTTGGTCGGGTCGATGATGCCGGCGACGATCATGTCCACATATTCGCCGGTGGCGACGTTGTAGCCGTTGTTGCCTTTGGCTTTCTTGACGTCCTGAACCACGATGGCACCTTCGATGCCGGCATTATTTACCAGCTGGCGGAGCGGAGCTTCGCAGGCCTTGCGGACAATTTCTACACCGACCGCTTCGTCGCCGGTCAGGGTCAGTTTGTCGAGGGATTTCTGCGCACGGATCAGGGCAACGCCTCCACCGGGCACAATGCCTTCTTT
>DINM01000148.1:868-2526 GCA_002423675.1 Verrucomicrobia bacterium UBA5540 | reverse complement strand
TTCGACATCTTCTGCGATGATCAGTAACGGTTTGCTGCTCTTGGCTACGCTCTGAAGGAGCGGAAGCAGATCCTGCAGGTTCGAAACTTTTTTCTCGAACAACAGAATATAGGGGTCTTCCAGTTCGACTTCCATCGATTCCGCATTGGTTACGAAGTAGGGAGAGAGGTAGCCTTTGTCGAAAAGCATGCCTTCTTTGACTTCGAGGCTGGTTTCCATCGATTTGGATTCTTCGAGGGTGATCGGTCCGTCTTCGCCGACTTTAGCCATCGCCTGAGCGATCATTTTTCCAATTTCGGTGTCACCGTTGGCGGAAATGGTTCCGACCTGAGCGAGTTCTTCCGTGGATTTGGTTTTTTTGCTCATTTTGGCGAGCGCTTCGACCAGTGTTTCCGTTGCTTTGTCGATGCCGCGTTTGAGGCTCATCGGGTTGGCGCCGGCGGTGANNTACTTTTTGTCCAGCACCCCATTTCGGCCTTTCGGGCCGAGGGTGACTTTGACCGCGCGGCTCAGCTTTTCGACGCCCTTGAGCATTGCGTCGCGCGCATCTACATCAAATTTTAATTGTTTAGCCATAGTGACTTTCTCCTTTTAAGTTTTATTTAGCCGATCACAGCGAGAATGTCTTCTTCGCGCATGATCTGATATTCCTTGCCGCCCATTTTGACTTCCGTTCCTCCGTATTTCGGCATGAGGACGGTGTCGCCTTTTTTAACATTGAAGGGAATGACTTTGCCGTTGTCGTCCAGCTTGCCGGTTCCCAAGGCAATCACTTTGCCTTCCTGTGGACGCTCTTTTGCGCTGTCAGGAATAATGATGCCGCCTTTTTTCATTTCAGCTTCTTTGATCGGTTCGACCAATACTCGGTCGCCTAACGGTTTAATGTTCATGGATGCACTTCCTCCTGTTGTGGTTATCGGTTAGCGGTTATTGGTTATCAGTCTCGGGTTGCGCAGTCCTTCTTCGGCGAACTTTTAACTGATAACCGATAACTAAATTTTATTTCTTCTTGTCGTCGTCCATCTTGTAGTCTGCATCGATCACATCGCCGTCGGCCTCTTTTTCGCCTTTGGGCTGTTCGTCGCCGGACGGCTGCTGAGCCTGCTGTTCGGCCTGTGCTTTGGAATACATTNNATGGTCGATTTAATTTCTTCGTCGTTATCGCTTTTCAGCGCTTCTTTGACCGGTTCAATCGCGGCTTCGACAGCGGCCTTGTTGTCGGCGGAAATATTTTCGCCGTTTTCTTTCAGGAATTTTTCCGTCTGGAAGACCGTTCCGTCGGCCTGATTGCGCAGATCAACTTTTTCTTTGGCCTTTTCGTCTTCGGCGGCGTGCGCTTCGGCGTCCTTCACCATTTTTTCGATATCTGCATCAGACAATCCGCTCGAAGAGGTGATGGTGATGTGCTGCTCTTTGCCGGTTCCAAGGTCTTTAGCGCGTACGTTCAAGATACCGTTGGCATCGATATCGAACGTTACTTCAATCTGCGGAACACCTCGCGGAGCGGACGGAATTCCATCGAGCTGGAAATGCCCAAGAGTCTTATTATCCTTGGCCATCTTGCGCTCGCCCTGCAGAACGTGAATGTCCACAGCGGGCTGATTGTCGGCAGCCGTCGAGAAAATTTCGCTTTTTTTGGTCGGGATCGTCGTGTTGCG
>DINM01000148.1:457-823 GCA_002423675.1 Verrucomicrobia bacterium UBA5540 | reverse complement strand
GCTCCAGCTTGGCGCGGGAGAGGGTGACGTTCATGTGTTTTGGACCGCTGGCATCTGCTGTGATAAACGGCAGGTTGATATCGGTCGAGTTCGAGCTGGAAAGTTCGCACTTGGCTTTTTCAGCGGCTTCTTTCAGACGCTGCAGAGCCATTGGATCTTTGGAAAGGTCAACGCCCTGTTCCTTTTTAAATTCTTGAACGAGCCAGTCGATCACCTTCTGGTCGAAATCGTCACCGCCAAGGTGTCCGTCTCCGTTGGTTGCGGATACTTCAAATACGCCGTCGCCAATATCGAGTACGGACACATCGAAGGTTCCGCCCCCGAGGTCGTAAATCGCGATCTTTTCGTCATGTTTTTTGTCGAGAC
>DINM01000148.1:0-256 GCA_002423675.1 Verrucomicrobia bacterium UBA5540 | reverse complement strand
GAATTGGTCGTCCCGAGGTCGATTCCTAAAACTTTACTTGTCGTTGCCATTGTTCTGTTCCTTTCAGTTAAATTCAAAAGACGGTTTTGGTATAGCAACCCCTGTGCCGGAAGAGTTATATTAGTTATTAGTTATTGGTTATTAGGTGATTATAAAAATAACTGTTTCCAACGATTGGAAAAAACTTCGGGCGATCTGTCCCATTCAAACCCCGCCGAGCGACAAAATGGCGCACTTTTTCCAATGTTTGGAAAAA
>DINM01000070.1:274-5461 GCA_002423675.1 Verrucomicrobia bacterium UBA5540 | reverse complement strand
TCCGGAGCCTCGATAGTTCACCAGTAAAGCATTGGCATCCAATCCTTTCATCATCACTTCGCAGTGTCCTGCGAGATCCTCCGCGTTGCCGCCATGGTAGATGACTGTTTTCTCTTTGCCTTTATCGATGAACCAGCCCTGAAGTTGTACGCCGTTGATGTTCCGATCCCAGCGGAACGATTCGAACTCCGGCAGTGGATCATAGTGTTTTGGAACAAACTGATAATGTTCTTGCCGGATCCACATCCATAAAACCGCGCAACCGTAAAGAAAAACGGCTGCCAGAAGGAGATATAGAAGCATCATCGTTATTTCCACGTTTCGTAACGAACCAGTTTTTCGATCGGTTGACGGACCTTTGAGCGTCCGTTCTCGTTCGGATGACCGAGGCTTAGCAGAATCAGCGGCTCAACGGTACGCGGTACGCCGAGAACCTTACGGACTGCTTTCGGATCGAATGCGCCGACCCAGCAGGTGCCGAGCCCGATGTCGGCGGCGGCCAGCGTCATGTGGTCGGCGGCAATCGCGGCATCCACATCGACCAGAGTGCGCGCGTCGTATTTCCGTTTCCAGGCTTTGGAAATCTGCGTGCAGACGGCGATCACGACCGGGGCCTCCTGAAGCCATTCTCCGGGATAGCAGGCTGCCAGCGCGGCGAGGTTTTTCTTTTCGCGTACAACGATGAACTGAAACGGCTGAAGGTTGCAGGCGGTCGGTGCAAGGCGTCCGGCTTCAAGCACTTCATTAAGAAGCTCATCGGAAACGGGTTCCGGTTTATACGAACGGATGCTGACGCGCTTTTTTGCCAACTCGATGAATTTCATGATAGGCTCCTGACGTTTTTTGGAATGTAGGCCATGAACGATGGTTTGAAAATATTATTTGTCTTCGTAGACGGACTGGGGCTCGGGTCGGATGATCCGGAGGTTAATCCACTGGCCGATCATACGCGTTTTCCAAGCATTGGAAAAATCCTCGGAAACGCTGTCCCGCTCGATGCAACGCTTGGCGTGCCGGGCCTTCCGCAGAGCGCGACCGGGCAGGCGGCACTATTGACCGGACTGAACGCGCCGAAGCTGATGGGGCGGCACATCGAAGGCTTCCCGCCGCCGCGCCTCAAAGAGCTGGTGCAGAAACACAACATCTTTTCCAAGCTGATTGCCGCCGGAAAACGCTGCACCTTTGCCAACGCCTACTGGCTTGACGATGTGGCACACATTCCGCCGCGCCGCGAATCGGTTACGACGGTCGCAACGCTGGCCGCGCTCNNGGCCGCGCTCGGCGGCGTGCGCGGCAAAGCCGACCTGCTGGCCAACCGCGCCGTCTGTCACGATTTAACGCGTGAGCGCATTCGCCACGAGCGCGGCTACGACGGCCCGCTCATCACGCCGGAAGAGGCGGCGGATCATTTGATCGGCATCGCCAGCGAGCATAACTTCACGCTGTTCGAGTTTTTTGAAACCGATGGCGCCGGACATAGCGGAGACCAAAAGCAGATTTTCCAATGTTTGGAAAAACTCGACCGCTTTTTTTCCAAGGTCTGGAACTTTAATGGACTGCTGATCGTTACCAGCGACCACGGCAACATTGACGACATGACGGTCCGCACCCATACCTTGAATCCTGTCCCGCTCTTCGCNNTTTTCAATCTTTGGAAAACATCAGCGAGCTGACCCCGAAACTGTTGAAAATTGCAGGGTTATGAAATAGGATGCGCGGCATGAGTAAACACAAACGTCCCGGTTGGGATGAGTATTTTATGGATATTGCCCATGTGGTGGCGCGGCGGGCCAACTGCTGTCGCCGGCAGGTGGCGGCGGTGATTGTGCGCGACAAGCGGATTGTTTCGACCGGCTATAACGGGACTCCGCGCGGCATCAAAAACTGCGACGAGGGCGGTTGCGCGCGCTGCAATTCGGATGCGCCGTCGGGTCACTCGCTGGGCGACTGCGTCTGCTGCCACGCCGAGGAAAACGCGATTGTACAGGCGGCCTATCACGGGATTTCGGTCAAGGACGGAATTCTCTACTGCACGATCAGTCCGTGCCTGATGTGCACGAAGATGATGATCAACGCCGGGCTTTCTGAAGTGGTGTACGAGCATGAGTATCACTTTAACGAGCAGGCAAAGGCGCTGTTTAACGAGGCAGGAGTAATCTGCCGCCAATTCAATCGCGTAGAGCGCGGTTGAATTGGCCGAATGTCGAATAATGAACAAGGAATATTGAATGACGAAGGGATTGCTTAGCCGTATTTCGATGTTCGTTATTCTCTGTTCTGCGGTTCTTCTGTTCGCCGGCAGCAGTGCTGCCGCGTCGCTTCCCTTTCCGCTGAATGAGCGGCTTGAGTATCGCATTTCGTGGAACGGGATTCCGGTGGCGTGGTCGGTTGCGACGACGGGAATGGTCGAGACGAATGGAGCGAATTACATTTCTCTGAAAATCGAGACGCAGACTTATCCGTTTTTCGATGTGTTTTACCGCGTGAAGGATCTGCACGAATGTCTGCTGGATCCGGAAACCCTTCTTCCCGTCCGCTTCATAAAAACCATGCAGGAAGGGCGGGCGAATTATAATGATGTGACGACGTTCGATTACACAAAAGGGATTGCCCGATTTGAAAATCTGGGAACCGGTACGGCGACGAATATTGCGATCAGCGCGGACACCCGCGATTATTTGAGTTTTATGTATTTTATGCGCGGCCAGCCGCTCGAACCGGAAACGACCACAACCTGGCCGGTATTGGCAGATGACAAGGTCTATCAGGTACAGGTTCATGCGGAAAACATCGAGAAGATCGACCTTCCTCATTATCCGGACGTGCCGAGCCTGCGGATCGTGCCGGAGGCGGCATTTAACGGATTGTTTGTCCGCAGCGGAAAGGCTACGCTTTGGATTTCGCAGGATACCCGGCGGATTTTGACTTATATGAAAGCTTGGGTTCCGTTCGGGCGAGTTACGGTCAAGCTGGAGGATGTATCGGGCGGAACGAATGATTTCTGGATTACGGAAAAGAAGGATTGATGAAACAGATAAAAACAAGCCGTGTGATCGGGGTGATTCCGGCGCGCTGGGCCTCGACCCGGCTTCCGGGTAAACCGCTGGCGATGATTGCGGGCAAACCGATGATTCAACGCGTGGCCGAGCAGGTGGTAAAAGCCAAATCGCTCGACGCCGTTCTGGTGGCGACCGACGACCAACGCATTGTCGATGCCGTCGCCTCGTTCAACATCCCCGGCGTCAAAGCCGTTATGACACGCGCCGACCATCCGTCGGGCACCGACCGCATCGCCGAAGCCGTCGCCGGGGAAGAGTGCGACGTGCTGATCAATATTCAGGGCGACGAACCGCTGATGGATCCGGAACTGATCGA
The DNA here is from genome assembly GCA_002423675.1 of Verrucomicrobia bacterium UBA5540. Lineage (GTDB taxonomy): Bacteria > Verrucomicrobiota > Kiritimatiellia > Kiritimatiellales > Tichowtungiaceae > Tichowtungia. Next base: position 2,086 of record DINM01000070.1, on the reverse strand, counting down.
CCGGCTGGCCGAAGTCATGCTTTCCGGCGACTGGGATATGGCTACCGCCGCCGCGCCGATCAAAACCGAAGCTGATCTGAAAAACCCGGCGGTCGTCAAAGCCGTTTTCACGCGCGACGGACAGGCTCTTTACTTTTCCCGTTCCGTCATTCCGCACGTCCGCGACACCGGAACGGATGCCATCGGCGCGCACTGGCGGCACATCGGCATTTATGCCTACCGCCGCGACTATCTGTTGAAACTGGTGNNAGCCGCCGTGCCGGCTGGAAAACCTCGAAAAGCTCGAACAACTGCGCGCACTCCACATCGGCTGTCGTATGAACGTCTTACAGGTCGAAGATGTCGGTATCGGAGTCGATACACCGGAAGATATTGTTAAGGTTGAGAAAATATTGAGGGAATCAAGTAATGACTAAAGTTGTGAATGTGTGCGGGGTGAAGTTCGGCGGGAAGAATCCGCTGGCGCTGATTGCGGGTCCGTGCGTGATTGAGAGCCGCGCAGGCTGCATGGAGATTGCCGACAAGCTGGTGAAGATGGCCAAGCGCCTGAATATTCCGCTGGTGTTTAAGGCGTCGTATGACAAGGCGAACCGCACGTCGATCAATTCCTACCGCGGGCCGGGCATCGCCAAGGGGCTGGAAATTCTGGCCGAGATTAAGGCGAGGTATAACGTACCGGTGCTGACGGATGTCCATAGCATTGAGGAAATCCATATTGCCTCTCAGGTGGTAGATATTATCCAGCTGCCTGCGTTTTTGATCCGTCAGACCGATATTGTGGTGGCGGCGGGCGAAAGCGGCGCGGTGGTGAATGTGAAGAAGGCGCAGTTTGCCGCTCCGTGGGATATGAAGAATGTGATTAAGAAGATCGAATCGACCGGCAATACAAAGATCCTGGTGACAGAGCGCGGCGCGTCGTTCGGCTACAATACGCTGGTGGCGGATATGCGCAGTCTGGTGATCCTGCGCGAGATGGGCTATCCGGTGATTTTTGATGCGACGCATTCGGTGCAGTCGCCGGGCGGGCAGGGCGACTCGTCGGGCGGCGACGGACGTTTCGCACCGTATCTGGCGAAGGCCGCGGCGGCGGTCGGTGTGGACGGGATGTTTATCGAAACACACCCCGATCCGTCGAAAGCGCTTTCGGACGGTCCGAATATGATTCCGACGGGCGAACTTTCCAAACTTTGGAAAAAACTGAATGCAATTAACGAGGTGAAATGAAAACGGGATACGAGTGTCGAGTGTCGGGTGTCGGGTGTTGGATGTCGGGCACTATGCTTCGCAGGATTGCAGCCGGCGTTCTGTTGTTGGCGGCTTCGGGCCGGGCGCAGCAGGATCTGAATNNCCGGGTGCCGAACTATGACGATAAAGGTGCGATGACATCTCAGCTGTTCGGAGACCAGGCCGAGATGGAGGGCGGCGGCGAGGTGAAGATTACCGGTATGCGGATCGAGTTTTATAAAGAGGGAAAAACGGCTGTAACGGTGACGTCGCCTTACTGTTTTTATAATCAGAAAACCCGCGAAGCGCATTCCGATGCGCCGGTGGATGCCGATATGGAACGGTTGACGATGACCGGGCGCGGCTTTCGGTTGGAGCCGAGCAACAGAACGGTTCAGGTACTGGCCGACAGCCGGGTGACGGTTAAGGATGTGATGAAAGAGGTTAGCGGCGAAGCCGTTGCCGGGGTTTCGTCCAATACGGAGACGGTGATTACTTCCAAAACGCTGTTTCTTGACTATAAGGCCCGTAAGGCCCGTTTCGAGAAGGATGTCCATGTGCAGGATCCGAAGATGGAGATGTTTTGCG
>DINM01000070.1:0-269 GCA_002423675.1 Verrucomicrobia bacterium UBA5540 | reverse complement strand
ACGAGCTGGAACTTCAGATGGGACAAGATAATCAAATTGACTGGATCGGGGCATCAACCGGCGTTAGAATTTTGAGCGAAGGACGGGAAGCGCTGGCTGGGAAAGCGGAATATGACGTGAAAGCCGACGAGTTTGTACTGAAAGATAACCCGCGAATACTGGATGGGAAAAATATGCTGATGGGTGATACGATTCGATTCTGGCGGACGAGCCGCCGTATGGTTTGTGAACCGTCCGCCCGTGTCGGGGTCTATTCAGACCCTAAGATA
>DINM01000142.1:2274-2601 GCA_002423675.1 Verrucomicrobia bacterium UBA5540 | reverse complement strand
GTGGAGGTGGTGGGCTGCGTCGACGATGAGCAGATCCCAGCCGCAGGCGACGGCCTGGGCGGCGCGCTGCGGGTTTTCGGCGAGGAACTCGATGCTGGCCAGCACGAGCTGGTCGTCGAGAAATGGATTGGCTCCGGGATCGCCGGCTTCGATGCTTTCGCAGCGTTCTTCGTCGAAGATGCTGAACGATAGATTGAAGCGGCGCAGCAGTTCAACGAACCATTGGTGGACGAGTGCACGAGGGACGAGGATTAGCGCCCGCTGGACGATTCCGCGGACGATGAGGTTGTGAAGGACAAGACACGCTTCGATGGTTTTTCCAAGCCC
>DINM01000142.1:0-2045 GCA_002423675.1 Verrucomicrobia bacterium UBA5540 | reverse complement strand
GTCGTCCCGTAGAGGAGGATCCCGTTTTTCTCGACGACGGTTTCAACGGTGAGCCGAACGCCCTCGCTAGAGACAATTTCGTCGCCGGCCGTGAAGCGTACGCGCTTGAGAGGCGCGTTGCCGATGGCGTAGATTCGCGTTTCGCTGGCGGCGGGATAGAACACTTGCACGGTTCGGTTTGTTACGTCGCCGACCCGTCCGAGCCCGAGTTCGGGTTCGGTTTCACTGATCCAGCGCTGTCCGGGAAAGTAAATTTNNCATTCCGCTGATCGAATAAACTAAAGAGGAAAGAAAATCCTGAAAAACGCGATTCGCGCAACATGAGGAGGCGCTGACAGGGTTTTTTCGGGGAATAAGGGTAGGGCGCAGTCTTAAAAAACATCTTTTGATACTATTCGCTTGCAAACGGTTGCAGATTTCGCATAATCCGCACCCAATTGATCGAAATCGAGTGATGAAACGTAAAGTTAAAATCTGTAACCCTATGTCTTCCGGAAGGGGGAGTTCAAGAGCCACGCAAGGTTTTTGGGAGCCCAGTCTGGAGGATGTAGCTGCGTCAATGCAATTGCCGCGCTCCTGATTAGAAAGGCCGCCTATGAATCATGAAATTATGACGATTGAAGAGGTGGCCGAGTATTTAAGAGTTTCAGAACGTACGGTTTATGACTGGGCGCAGAAGGGACAGCTGCCCGGCGGGAAGCTCGGTACGACGTGGCGCTTTAAACGCGGCGATATTGAAGGCTGGGTGAACCGCCGTATCGGCAATCCGGCCGAATCTTCCGTTTCGTCCGCGACCGGCGGAATGCTGAACCGGATTATTTCNNTCTTTTTTGATACCAATGAAAAGACTGCCGCGTTGAAGACGTTGTGCGCCGCACTGGGAACCTCGCCGCTGATTCATAACGAAGCCGAGCTGGAGCAGGCAATTTTTCGGCGCGAAGAACTGATGAGCACCGGCATCGGTTTTGGTGTCGGCGTACCGCATGTCCGGCTGACTTCGGTGGACGATCTGGTGATGGCGCTGGGGATTGCCCGTAAACCGTTGACCGACTATTCCTCGCTCGATGAAGTTCCCGTTCAGATTGTCTGCATGGTAGCGGCGGGCGGAACACAGCATCCGCAGTATATCCGCGCACTGTCGGCGATCAGCTCCCGTCTGAAAGACGATACTGCTCGCAAAGCCTTGATTTCCGCCGTTGATGCCACGTCAGCTTATAAGGTTTTTATCGGGGAAATGTAGTTCGATGAGTGCGAAGGAACGGATACTTCAAGGGTTTGGGAAGTGTACGGATGCGTTTCGCCGAAATTTAAAATCGCCCACTATGCCGGTCGGTCTGCTGCTGGCGGCACTGGTCGGTGTGGGCGCCGGACTGGGCGCTGTAGTTTTTCGCTGGCTGATCCTGACGGTTCAGCACCTTTTCTTTGTTGACGGGAAACAGCTGCTGTCGTTCATGGGGCGGTATTATGTGGTTGTGCTGCCCGCTGTCGGCGGATTGCTGGTCGGGCCGCTGATTTATTTTTTCGCCCGTGAGGCCAAAGGACACGGCGTGCCGGAAGTTATGCTGGCCGTCGCCAAAAAAGGCGGACGCATCCGTCCCCGGGTGGCCCTTGTGAAAACGCTGGCCTCGGCTCTGACGATCGGATCAGGCGGCTCGGTCGGTCGTGAGGGGCCGATTGTACAAATCGGTTCGGCACTGGGTTCATCGCTCGGACAGTTTCTTCGTCTGCCGACAACCTGGATCCGCATGCTGGTCGGCTGCGGCTGCTCCGCAGGGATCGCCGCGACGTTCAACGCGCCGCTGGGCGGAACGTTTTTCACGATGGAACTTGTTTTCCGTTCGTTTAACACGCGGGGGTTTGCCTTTATTGTTATCAGTGCCGTCACCGGTACGCTGACGGCACAGGCTTTTCTGAGCAGCAACCCGGCTTTTCAGATCGGAAATCTATACCAGTTGATGGACTGCCGCGAGATGGGGCTTTATGTGATTCTGGGTATACTGGCCGGACTGGTGGGCGTTCTGTTTATGAAGGCCATTACGTTCTCT
>DINM01000026.1 GCA_002423675.1 Verrucomicrobia bacterium UBA5540 | reverse complement strand
CACTCAAACTTTCTAAAATCACCTGGGCATAAAAAAGCCGGGATACTTACCCGGCTTTAACTGGTTAAATCCGGTCACGGTAATCAACGAGTACGACGCCGGATCAGCATAGCGGCCAATGCGCCGATTCCGAACAAACCAATGGTTGCCGGCTCAGGAATAATCGATCCGAGATCTTCGTAGGTTGACGCCAATTGCAATTCATCCATGATGACTCCATCGTTGTAGTTCACGAATCCGTAGTTTCTTTGCGTAAGAACAGCCTGACTGATGTTCGCCCCAGTACCCAGTTGACCGATCAGTGATCCGAAGTAAGTTCCGTTAACTCCAACAATGAACGAGTCATTACCGGATGCATTCCAATTAATTTGACCTGCAACCGTATACGCCGTGTTAATGGCAACGTTATCCACCAGTATTGTGTCTACATAGATCGAATCTGCTCCGCGATAGCGAATCACAAGATCCATTCCCCCGGAGCCATCGCCCTTGAACCCGAACGCCACCCCGTCGAAAACGTATCCGCCGGGACTTCCTGCAGAGCCCAAAATATGCAGAGCTACCGCGTCGTCTGTTATATCAGGCTGAGTAAATGCGATGAAAGAAAGAGCATCATCATCCACTTTGTTGGCACTGAGCGTTCCACTGAAGAACAAATTAGCTGGCGTGGTATACGCGTCTATCGTTCGAATAGCGGCACGGGTTCCAAGATTTGTTTCAACCAGTCCGCGAAATTTAACTCCACCGCCTACACCAGTCACTCCAGCAGAACTTAACCCGCTGGAAGTAACTTCAGGAAGTGACGTATTAACACGCCATGGATTACTTGACGAAAACCCGACAATCGTTCCTCCCGCCGCAGACGGGCTCACATCCCTCAAATTACCTGTCCCGTACTCCCCAGTCGCCGGATTGCTCCCGGTAACAAACGATTCGTGGAGAATAACCGCTGCACGCGTTAGCGAAGCAAACATCACCAATATAGATACCCACATTATGATTTTAGTTTTCACTCTCATTTTCCTTTCTATTTTTACATTACAAACAAACGTCTACTGCTCCCGTCCCGACACCCCTCTTCATGTCCCGCCCTCTCGTATTCATTGCTTTCCCGAAAATTGGCGTTACGNNCGTTACGTCCGCCAACTTATTAACAAGTTGTAATACAACCCCGCGATCGCATAAAGAATGGTTAGCGTATTTTACATCATGAAAAGCGAATGTTCGGCTGTCAGCCCATAAGAAACAAGGTGTCATTTCTCCTGCAAGGATCGGCGCACCCCGGGAGTCACGCGCGGGCCCACATCACTCATATCAATTTGCTGAAAACCGAACTTAAATGCTGGAGATTCGGGCTTCAAAGAAAAATTACCGTGTACAGGATCGATAAACAGCGGATCGATATAAAGTGAATTTTTATCTTTATCGCGCGATTGCCACTGATCCCAATTACCATCACATAGCAAAACCTGATCGCGGGGCAAATCAGGGTTGAAGTAGATATTCCAGTTAAAAAAACCTGTGCTCTTAGATAGCTTGGAGCTCCCTTTCCACGGGACTTCGGTGCTGTAAAGCCGAGCATCTCTCCATTTTTCATTGAAGAGCGGAGAATTGTTGGTCCAGTAAACAATATTTCCTTCAAAAAATACACTCTCGTGTGACTCGGGATGATTGAGTGATATTTGAGAACCATTACCTAAGGCAAAAATATTGTTTTTCACCCACACTTCTTTGCCGTAGTTAATATGGAATGGAGATGATTCTATATCATAAACCACGTTATCTTCGCAAAGCAGATGCGTTGTTCCTTCATCGCAATAAATACCGAAGGAGTAATTTAAACCGGCAGTCACACCATGAATAAGATTATTCCGAATAGAGGTTCCTGGAGAGACTCCGAGAGTATAGATGCCGCCAAGATCAGAAAGCCGATGCTGCCCAATATCGTGGATGTTATTAAACTCAATCCGATTGCCCCAGGCGACACTTCTCATATACCCCCACTTCCATCCCACTGAGATTCCGGTATAGTACCCATGGTGGACATGATTGTGAGCAATCAAGCATTCGCTGGCGTTCATCACACAAATCCCGACGGCAGAAGCATATGTTTCGCCAAAATATTCGACAACATTATCAGTTATCGTAAGATGTGACGTTCGTTCGACGGGGGGCACCAGCTGACTTGCTCCACTGATTTTAAATCCGCCGGCAGCAATATGCGAAATATCGTTTGCGATAAATTTATCGTTTTTGCATCCATTTTTTATCTCAAATGCAAATCCGCCCAGATTTCTCAAACTGCAGTGTTCAAACTGAATATCTTGCGCCCCGGCTAGCATTACAGCTCCGGGCACAGTTGAAGCCCCTTGTTGAAAATTTACATTCCCGGCAGGAAGTTGAAAATTCGTATGCTCAAAAGTAATATCGTAAAACCTAAGACCTTTGACCAGATATCCATTGGAAGCATTCCCGCGGATTTCAATCAGGGCCGGTAAAACGGGGACTATCACTTCAGCGCGCGACAGGTCTTCGCCTGCTTTCGGCCAGTATGACAGTACTCCTGTGTTGTAGTCCAAGTACCACTCTCCCGGCTCATCAAGAACCTCTAAAAAATTTTCAACAATGAATCTCGCCCCGTTTGTTGATCCTTCATTCCCGTCCAGAAAAGGATATTTTGACGGATAAGCAAACGTCACGATTGATGTATCGTTGTCAACAGATTCGATCGGAAGATGATAATCCGTCCAGTAGTTATATAAAACGACAACTGCGTCTTGCGGATTCTTCCACGTCGAGCTGATTTCGCTTTCCTTAAAACCAAATCGGCTATAACTCCCCACCCCCGGCTTCGGAGCATGATCAGGAAAGCTCGCCACCCGGAAAAAACCGTTATTCGGATTTTTCGCTCTGGGCCGTGACTCTCCGTTAACATAAAGATGACGGAACCTCCATTCGCCGGATCGAACTTCGGGAATCTCAACGGTCCATATACCATTCGATCCGGCGGTCCATGTCTGTGGNNTTTCTACCTCCACTTAAGATCGGTCGTTCTCCATCTGCAGCGCGGTAAACAACAGGGAAACGTTCAGAGCCGGAATCTTCTGATGTAAAAACAAGAGGGCGTTCAATAGAATACGTTCCCTCATGTAAAATTACAGATGCCCCTCTGGTAGGAGTCGGAGAATCGCAGAGTAATTTTCTGACAGCAGCCTGCGCACGTTCAACACTTGCAAACGGCGCATCCTGCGTTCCGCTCCACGAATCGTTCCCATTCGTAGCGACATGGAATTCCCCCGCGATGTCAGCACGTTGGTCCGTCACTACTATTTTATCCACTGACACGGCGTCACACCAAACGGCAATACCCAAACACAGAGTAATAATGAATATACTTTTATTTATCATTTGCGCTCCTTTTAGCTCAGTAAACTTGTAAAACAAACGTCTTTAACTAGTTGAAGAAAATATACAGCCCGATCATCAGAGCAATGAGTGCCCCCCAGGCTCCCCACACGCCAGCACCGATTTTTTCACCGTTGCGATAGGTCTCTGCCAAAGAGGGCAACGGACTCACTTCGCCCTCTTCCTGCGTCAACAACGAAACAATANNAGTGTGGCCACACTTCTGCGGACGGCCAGTGTTTTAGATAGCAGAAGCCAATGCCGAGACTCGCCGCCGTCCCAATCGTCAGCACAGCATTCGCCGCTCTGGCAGTTGCGCGTTTCCAGAGCACACCGACTAGAAAAACGGTACTCAGCGGCGGTGCCAGAAAACCGAGAATCGCCTGAAAGAGACTGAACATATTCATCCCGCTCAGCTGTTCCACTCCCAGCGCAAGAAAAATGGAAATGATAGACCCGATCACCAGAACGATTCGTCCGATTCGAATTGTTTCNNCGTCGTTGCCTCTGGGCGAAACCGTTTTTGGTAAACATCAAGCGTAAAGACCGTACTAAGTGCATTGAGCGCTGAAGCAATCGTACTGATCAGCGCCGCCATCAGAACCGTCATGATCAATCCGATCAGACCATGCGGAAGAAGTTCTTTAACCAATGTCATGTAGGCTTCATCCGGATTCCCAAGAGCTGGAAAGAGAAGTAAACAGATCACGCCCGGCAAGAAAAACAGAAACATATCAAGCACCTTCAAATATCCGCATACTGCTGTGCCAAGACGTCCGTGTCTGAGACTTTTGGCAGCCAGCACCGACTGCACCATCGACTGATCTGTGCACCAGAACCAGATCCCCAGCACCGGATAGCCAAGCAAAATGGCATACCACGGATAGTCAGGATTGTCTGACGGAAGAAACAATTTCCAATAGGTTTCGGGGACACCATGATAAATCGCCATCACACCGCCCGCTTTTACCACACCAAACACCACGAGCGTCAACGAAGCAACAATCAAAAGAATCATCTGAAATATATTGGTGTGTGCTACCGTCTTTAATCCGCCAGTCAGCGTAAAAAATGCAGAAATTACCACCAGCGAAGTGACAGAAAGCCACATCGGCCAGTCCATAATCTGGGTAACAAGAATGCCGCCGGCATACAACGTCATACCCAGCCAGGATAGCAGAATGGTAACCAGTGAGTACCAAGCAAGAAGCTCGCGAGATTTCTGGTTGAAGCGCTTGCCGATNNGGCAACGTGCTGGTTTTCGCTTGCAGATAGTACGGCGCAAAAATAAACGCCAGCAAAAAGAGAAAAACAAAAGCGTACCACGAAAAGTTCGCAGCCACAATGCCGGTGGTATAACCGACACTGCAGGAAGCAATCATCATCGATGGCCCAACATTTGTGCCCCACATGGTCAGCCCGATACTGGTCGCCCCGAGTGAATGCTGCGCCAAAAAATAATTTTCAGTGCGCTTCTGCCGCCAACTCACAAACGAGCCGATCACAATGAGTGCAACCATATATGCGCCCATAACCAAAAAATCAGCTCTGTTCAATAATTTATAAATTTCCATACCCGTCCTTACCTCGTATGTGGTCAACCACAACCCGTTTTAATCCCCTGAAAATACGCCGTGTTATCTCCCTTGCGGTTCGATCCTACTCTGCAAAAAACAACTCTTTCATTCCGCCCCACATGCCGCCATCTCCCGCATCACCCGGCGCAATCTGACAGGCATCGGTCTCTTTCCACCAGCGAATCGATGCAGGATCTTTCCTGTTGATTGCATCATCGGCGGAAATATCCTTCCCGACATATTCCAGCCAGCCGAAAAGGCAGATCCTGCCGTCGATCTCCTCCAGAAAAACGGAGAAATGACGGAAGTTCGCTTTCTTGATTGCCGCGACCACATCCGGCCACGGGTTGGCGTGCAGCAGACGGTAATGTGCCTCTTTTTCCGGCTTCAGCTCCGTAAACATAGCAATGCGCATCACATCGGCTTCCGGTGTTTTTTCGGCAGCACCTGCTTCATAAAAAATCTGTTCCATCGGCTCAAACACCCGGCCATTGCGCGCGGCAACCGGTAACGGCTCAACCCATTTTTCCAACCCTTGGAAAACTTCGGAATCCGCTGGACAGTTCTTTTCCAAATATTGGAAAAGGTACAGCTCGCCATTGATTTCGCGCAGATAAACTCCGCCGCGATGAATCGTTCCTGAAACTTCAAGCTTTGCACATTGGGTGCGAATAGCATCCGCATTCCCCGGCAGAACCCGTGCGACATATGCTGTTTGACAAATCGCCGGTTTTTCCACCGGTTTTGTGCTACATGCCGTGCTGAGTAAGGCAGCAATTCCCAACAGGATGAATCTCATTGTCATCGAGCTCCTTTCCAGATTGTCGGCCGACCTGCTCATGAATGCAACGTCTCGACTTCCAGCGTATAGATTTTCCCAGTCTCAACAGAGAGGGAAATGCAACCATTTTCCGCCCGAAGCCCTCTCAGACGCTCTTCGTTGACGTTCAGCTCGTGAACTTCACCAAATTCCGGACAAATATGCAGCACGCCTCTCACCGAAGCCGATGTCGGATTAAACAGCCGTACGGCCACGCCTTCGCGGGCCTCCAACTTCTTCACACTCGACAGCACCAATCCATCTGACTCCAGCTCGAACAATGATTCCGCTGTTGCAAGTTTTCCGTCTGAGGCCGGTGTAATTTGAAACACCATCGGTTCCGCATTCAAGCGATCAGCTTCTGCATAAACCTGCCCTTTATTCCAATCGCCAATATGCGGATAAAGCGCATATTCAAACTCCATGGTTTGCAATAACTGCCCACCCTTCTGGTCCGGGAAATCGCCAGTACAACGCTTTTCCGTACAGATCCGGTTTCGGACACTGCGGAAAAGAGTCAATGCCAAAGTTCGGCGGCGATCATCCATCAGTTGATACTCGGTGAGGCTGTTGCTGAGCACTGCGAAACCGGTCGTCCCGTCGGATACATCCACAAAGCACTGCATGGGGACCGTCTGCATTTCGGGATACGACTCGTTGTTTCCATTATGCACCGGCCGCGCCGCGCGATGATCGACATTGAAGTGCCCGGCCGAATCGGCAAAATCACTCTGAACATCGGTCGGAACAAGAACGCGCAGCCGATGATTTTCAGCGCGGTTGTCGACCTTCGTTTTAATGCGCAACGATTTTGCGCCGCGCGTCAGAGTGATGCGCGAAACAATCGTCAGGTTCGTTTCAATATCAGATCGACGTCCGCAACCCTGCAACTTTTGATGAGGAAATTCAGCTCCCTGCGGAACACAAAGATCTAAACGAATAGCCAGCGTGGCGGAGAGCAGGCCGTTCTCTTCCAACCAGATTTCCGCCGGAGAACCCGCACTATAAATCTGACGGTTTTCTGCCGGCTTGTAATGGGCCCAGTAGTCACCGGTATCGCCAGTGTCTTCAAACTCAAGAATGCCCGGGATAACCCGACCAGACGTCTTATCCGTTACAGTCAGCGTGCCGTTGGATTCCGCAACCACTTTTAGAAATTCATTTTCCAGCGTACGCGGCTCATTAGAAAGAGCATCGCCTCGACATACGGGCTGCTTCGGCCACCATTCCTGGGAGCGGCTGAAAGTAGTGGACGGAGAAACCTTTACGACTTTATATCCGCCGGCCGGAATCTCTCCTGTATCGGCAAAAACGGTATGTCTATCCGAATAAAACGGCCATGGACGGGCATCAAAATCATTCACCGGCATTTTCAGCTCGTTGCGCGAAATACCCTGTACATCCAGCACCCCGCCCGCAGAATCCTGAAAAACAAAGGATTCAACACACTGTTCCTGCGGAGTATCCACAACCATCTTTACAATACCACGAACCGGACGAGGCTGCGGATTAATCAGTAAAACGAGCTGATCCGTTTTACTGAAAGTTGACATGTCGATTTTGGCCGCCAGTTGCGACGCACTTTCCAGACAGATCACTTCAGCAATCTCTTTGGCCTGATTTAATCGATAGAGCGTATCGTCCGCTGACTTATCTTGCGTCACGCCATTGATGGAATCGTGCGGATGCGCTTTAAGCATGTAATCCCACGCCTTCGCGAAAAAGCCGGTCGGATAGTCGCCCCCCATGATATACAACATGGATGCCAGTGGCTCCGCCTTGCGGATCAACAAATTTTCCGCTTCCTTGTTCAAAATCTTAATCGGCATCCGTACGGCCAGAGCATTTGCGGAACAACCATTGGCCGGACCGTCGCGCAGCTCGCCAGTTACAACCGGCAAACTCGTCTCATCAAGCTCACGATGCAATGCTTCGGCATATACTTCGGGACGAACAATCTTAAACTCAATATCATCAAAGAGTTCATTGGAATCTTTAATGATGCGGGTTAAATGATGGTTAGGCGTCGTAAAGTCTGACCCGTACATCAGCATGCGGGTATCAGAACAGGCACTGTCCCTCATGTTATCCCAAGCCTCCTGCATCGCCCCCCGCAGCCTGTCGTACTGGTAACCGGTCGCACGATCCTGCCGAAAATAGTCTTGTCCGCCGCGATCTATATCGGCCCAATGAATCAGCCGACCCGCTTTTTCCCATTCCAGCCGGTAATCTTCGTTTTCAATATCAACCCCGTGGACAACGGGAATGTGCACATAGAAAAAGCCGTTTGCCCGAAACTCTTTGCCCAGACGGGTTGTTAATATTTCTGAGCCGTCAGGCGCCCGCCAGAGAAATTCGCTCTTCGGAGCACGGGCCGAAGAGATTTTTTTAGCAGCAATAAGCAGATCAAACCCGAGCTGTTTATAAATCTGGGGAAACTGGGCGGTCTGCCCCCAACCGAACGAGTGATACGCCACCCTGGAAAAGCCGCCAAGGTCCTCTGAAATACGCAGTCCTTTCTGCAAATTGCGAATTAGACACTCCCCATCAAGCGGATAAAGATCCGGAAGTGTGTACCACGGTCCGACCAGAAGACGCCCGGCCGTGACCTGCGCTTTCACGCGCTCACGGTTTTCGGGATGAATCTCCAAATAGTCCAAAACCGGAATCACCTGACCATCCAGCAGAAAACAGGTGTAGTCGGAGTCGTTCTCGAGAATACTCAGTAGTTCATCCATAAACCGCACCAGCAGCATCCGGCTCTTCCAAATGGGATAGCGCCATTCGCGATCCCAATGCGTGTGCGGCAGAATATATGCTTTCTTACTCATGTAAATTCCTTGAATTACAGCGATTTGATCGCCGTCAAAATCCCCTCAAAATCATTGCAATACGTATGGCAAAGCGGACGAACCCCACTGTCCTCGATATTTCCACCGCCCAGCCCAAATGCTGCAAAACCAGCCAGACGGATCGACACCACGCCCGCGCTGCTGTCTTCAATTCCAAGCACCTGATTCCGTTCCTCAAACGGGATACCGAGGCCGACGCGCGCGGTTTCGGCGTAGAGCCACGGGTGNNTACCGGGCTCGCCAGGGCGGATGGCGTAGCCGGCAGTGATGATCGCGTCGTAGAATTCGTTCGGATCGCCCATTTCCAAGGTTTGGAAAGCGTTCAGAATTTCAGGCCAGGCCTTTTCGTAAAGACCAGAGGTAACGAGCCCGATTTTTACGTTCATCGCCTTAAGCTCATAGAGAAACTCTTTGATGCCCGGCGACGGCGTAAAGGCACCTTTTTTGCCGCGCCCTTCCAGAATCTCGTTCATCTCAAAATTGGTGTGTTTAAAATACCACGCCCGAGCCTCTTCGACGTTTTTATCGGCGCAGTATTTGCCGATACAATACTGCAGATGCTCAGAGACGGAATGACCGGAGACATGCGGCTCGTCGCAGGCTTCCAGCTTGAACGCCGAATCGCCCAGCAAACTGGCGACGGTTTTTTCAATAATCCAGATCCAGAAATGCTCGCTGTGCACCGTCGTACCGTCGAGATCCATCAGAACCGCCCTCAGCGGTCCCTGCGGCGCGACCACAGGCATCGGATAATACGCCGGATAGCCCATGGCCGATTTCACATGCGCCAGCACCCGATCCCCAAAACAGACGAACTCCACCTTCCGATCCGCAGGCGCAAGCACGGCCTGCACCCCGTTGTGGCCCGCATAAAATATGTGGTCCGATGTTTCAGACAAAGCACACCAATCCACCGGCAAACTCTCTAAACTAATCCCTAAAATTTCATCTGTCATGTCACCCCGAAATTCATTCATTCATAATCGGACTTCATACTCCCTCACGTCCCGGAAATAAAACATATCCATATTGCGTACAAAAAAGCATGATAAGCGAAATTTAATTGACGACGCCCCGAATGCCGCTAAAGTGAGCCGCATGAAAAAAAGGCTAAAAATCGGTGTGCTGATGACGCTGAACACAACCTACAAACACGACATTGTCCGCGGAATCATTCAGTTTGCCAAACAGCATGACCAGTGGGCGCTCTATGGGCAGAACCGGGTTCTGCATAACCTGACCGACCTGAAAAAATGGAAAGGCGACGGAATCATTGCTCACATTTCGACGAAAAAAGAAGCCGACAAGCTGATTTCCCTTGGCCTGCCGATTGTAGACGTCTGCGGATCGGTTCCCATCGACTACGACCGCCTTATTCAGTATACGAACGATGATTTTTTAACGGGAAGCAATGTTGCAAAACATTTTCTTAGAGAAGGGTTCACCGAATTTGCCTTTGTCGGTGTCAAACAGCGGCTTTGGTCTATAAAACGAAAAAACGGTTTTGCCTCTGCTCTCCCTGCCTCCCATCCGGGTCCACTGCTCTTCGAACGCCCCCAAGACTACTGGAAGACCAATGAACCTCAAAAAGACCTTTTCCAATGGCTCAAAAAGCGTCCGCTGTCCTCACTGGCTGTTATGGCCGCCGATGACCGTATTGGTGCGCAGGTTATCGACGCCTGTAATATGGCCAACATTCATATTCCCAGCGAAGTCTCTGTTATCGGCACCAATAACAATGTGGTGATATGTGAATTCTGCAACCCACCGCTCTCCAGTATCCCTCTTAACTGCCTGCAGATCGGCCTGCAGGCCGCGGCATCCCTGCACGAACTGATGACGGTTCGAAAAAAGGAAACGGTTCACGAATCCGAAACTCTTCCTCCGCTGCCGATCGTTTCCCGGGGATCTGTTTCATATGAGAATGCCAACAATCTTGCCGTTCGTGACGCTATGAATTTTATCCGGCAGAGCAAAGGAATCGCCCTGACTGTATCCGACGTTTTGAAGCACTGCAACGTCGGACGCCGAACGCTCGAAATCAATTTCAAGAAAATCTGCGGACAGAGCATCTATGAAGAAATCTGCCAGCAGAAAATCCAGCGAGCCTGCGTTCTGCTGCAGCGTTCGAATATCAACATCACTGAAATCGCCTTCGACAGCGGCTTCAACAGCTATCAGCGCTTTCATTCCTTTTTCCGAAAATACATGAACACCACACCGAAGCAATACCGGCAAAAGTACCGCCTGAATATATATACCACCGAATAACACACGCGCATCGGAAAGCTACCTCTCGCGGCATAGCATCACAACCTGACATCGTTTTACTGCACCAAGGGTTCCTTGGGCTAATCGACGAAACAGACGCTCCACCTCATTCCTGCGTTTATACATTTCCTTGTCGTACTCCAACGGCTCAAGACAATTTGACTTCGGAGGAACAACCGGAACCATTTCCAGATCGAGTACCAGCTGACGTGTTGCATCGCCTTCATAAGCTCGATCCATCAGGACATGCTTAACGCCCTCATGGCGATTTGACCCCCATATTTCAAGAAGCTTCCGGCCTTCCCGGGTGAAAGCGAAAAGTCCATCGCGATCCGCGCATCAGTAGCAATCAGATGACTTTTTGTTGTTCACCCTGCGCGAGACTTCCCGATGGATTGCGGACCGTTTTTTTTATGCACCGGTGCCGTCCGGATGAACTTTTACCTCCGTAGAGTCAATAGAAACGGCATCCAGATTGATATGTACGATTTTCTGCTGTTGCAATTCGCAAACACTTTTGTAAGGACCCCGCACTTTGCCCATCGATTCATACGAGTGTAGATCGTGTGCCAGTTTCCGAAATGTTTAGGCAGGCCCCTCCACTTACATCCGTGCTCGGTCACGTACAGAATTGCGTTAAGCACCTGCTGATTCGACAAGCTGACATTGCCGCGCTGAGTGGGAAGGATATGAGAAATCCTGCTGTATTGATTCTGAGTAATTTTCATCAACAAACAATATAAGACTTTCATTGATATATGAGTTAATAGTGTGAACACGCCCTAGCCCGCTGGTAATTACCGTCGGGAGTACAGTACTGATATTAGTCCACGGACTGGAGGAAGATATGCCCTGTAACCGCAATGCTCATCAGGAGTCCCTCCCTAAATCCGCCAGAGGATCAAAATCCTCCGGGCCCAGACCGAGATGCAGGTGGCGAATCCACCCTTCGGCGTATTTGTATTTCCCGGATCGTGTCCCCATTTCGCGCATCATGTCTCGCAAGGCACTCAGATAGGAATCCTGCCCCTGACTGACATCAAGCCATTCTTTCTGACTTTTATGACAGGCCAGCATGTCGGTTTTAAGATCGATCTGCCCCGTAATATCAACATAAAAATCCGGTATCACGGGACGACGTAACGGATCACGCAACCCATAGGGCATCGCGTGATACAACGCCACAGGCTGTGTTGTGATCGAAAGCTGCGGATCGGTCTCAAAATTAGTCATCCCACGGGTAAATGCGGCGGAGACTGCCAGCCGGCTAACATTGGAATGATCTTCCATGTAATCGAAGGGGTAGTGCGTCAGAACCACTTCCGGTGCAACCTCCCGGACAACAGCAGCAACCTTGGCCAGCGTCGGCTGATCGTAAAAAACCGCAAGATCCTGAGCCATACTTTCGTGAAAGATTGCTCCGATCATTTTGCTGGCCGCTATCGATTCCTCACGGCGAATGCGACTGATCGTGTCAATCGGCAGCTTGTCGGTTCCCAGTCCGCCTTTCGATACGTTTAAATAATGGATTTCCCATCCGGTTTCTTTCAGCCGGATGAGCGTTCCCGCCATCATGATTTCGATATCGTCCGGATGAGCGGCAATAGCCAGCGCGCGTTTCATCAGTGCATCTCCACAGAACATTGCCCGATAAAGGGACGCAAATAGCTGAAATGTACGTTCGGATGATCCGCCAGCAAACTCATCGGAACAGCACTGTCCATGATCTTTTTGGAAATCATCAGTGCAGTCAACCGCATGCCGAACGGATTATCGTGATGACCGGGGTGCCAGATCGAAAATTTCTCTGCCTTCCAGGTCTGTTTCGGACCAACCGTAATGGCGGTGCTCGGTACATTCTGTACGACGCCGCCGCCGGAGGTACGCGCGTTCTGAATCAATGTGATCGGATGTAGCTCCACCTGGCGGGTTCCGAGCTGTCGATATTCTTCCGGACTCGGCGGGGCATCCTTGTATACGCCGTCGCGCTTCACCGGGTCATTGAAAGCCCAATGTTTTGTTTCACCCTGTCCGCCCTGCATCAGCGCACAACGCACATCGTCCCAGCTCTTTTCATACGGCGCAACATCCAGTGCGGGAAAATGAAGGTTGGCATCCGGCATCACCAGTTTTCGGTCGATGCGGTTGAAACACAGGTCGAGGTCAGCCTTTTTGAATCCGAGAGCGAAGTTCTCATCGGCTGCCTTGCCGTCCACCACCCACTCATCCATGCCCCAGAAATGAGCATTGTGAAGCTTGAGCCCCATGGCGTTGACCATCTGAGCGACCAGCGGAAGCTGTTCGGTCGGACCGATCGGTCCGCAGATGCCGACAGGGTTGTCCGGTGTCGCCTGTTGCCAGGCTTCGATGTACTCAAGCGCTTCGGCGCAGTAGAACTCCTGCGGCGTATCGTAAAAATGAATCTGAAAACCTGGACGGCTTAACTGCTCTAGATCATTGACGGTCAACCGAGCGGCTTCATCCAGAAGTTCCCGATCCAATGTTGTGTAATCCCACCACTCGGGTGCTACTTGACTGATTGAGCGCATATCTTCTAATCTCCTGTCTTAATAAATTCGTTATAAACAGAGTATGAATTTGTTATGACGATACAAGGATATTTTACTGCCTCTCCGTTTTAAAACGGGAAGACGCCTGAAACGATAGACGAACAAACTTAATAAGGGCCTCTATGCGAAGAAAACAAACAGCCTATAATGATCTGGCGCAAACGCTGCTAGATGCCATTACATCCGGAAAAAGGAAAGCCGGTTCGCGCCTTCCGACCGAAATGGAGATAGCGAAAACGCACGGGGTCTCGCGCATCACCGTGCGCCATGCCCTGCAGCTGATCGAAGAAGNNAGAAGAAGGCCTCATCCTGCGCCGTCCAAAGCTTGGAACGTTTGTCAGCTCTCAGCCGCACCGGCTGGTTCCGATCTCCATCGACTACACCGCCAGCCTTCAATTGCACGCTCCCGAAGCCGAACGCACCCTGCTGGTCTGCCGGACGGGTACCGCCGGATCAGCGGCAGACTTACTGAAAGTCAGCGCGGACGCACCGGTTCTCTACTCCGAACGATGTGACCGGCTCAACGGCATTCCATTTGCATGGGACTATGGAACCATTCCACTGCACTACGCAAAGAAAACCACCGAAAAGGAACTCGCAGATGTCGCTCTGGTCGAACGCTGGTCCGCCAGAGAAAACCTGCAAATCAGTTCGATTCAGCAAACGGTTGAAACCGTCACCAATTCGATAGCAGCAAAATACCTCAAGCTTTCTGCGAAACATCCCCTGCTGAAAACTACGGAATGTTATTTTGATCAGCGCGACCGTCCCTGCGGCGTATTCATCACCTGTTACAATCCGGAGCTCGTTCAACTCCGCATCCGCTATGCCAGCAACACAAATTCTTGAGCAGTTACACTCAGAATGAGCGCCCAAACTACTCAATGACTCTCTTGAAAACGGCCATGCTATAGATCGGCACATCGCCGAAAAGGAAGCTTGCGGAGTTCGGGGTATCCAGAACTCAATTAAAACCCTTCTGGAGAACAGGTTAGAATCGCTGTAAAGAATGATACCTTTCTAAATAGAGCATGCGGAGAAAAATTTCGTATTGCCATCAGGCCGCACCGATCACCCTGCTCATCTACCACCCTAAACTCAACACCGCATCATCACCGACAGATGGATCTCCATTTTTTGAGCGCGTTCTGCCATTCAACGGGATCTTGCGGCTCATAAGTTATCGATTCATTGATGAAGGAGGCTCGGATAATTTCACGCCCTTCATTCAGTGATGAAATATCATCCATAGCCAGCATTTGCACCACAATGTTGCCAATAGCTGTCGCTTCGATCGGACCACTGATGACTTTGCGTCCGGTTGCATTTGCAGCGAACTGATCAAGCATGATGTTTTTGCAACCGCCGCCGACGATCCGCAAGACGTCCATCTTGCAACCGCTAAGCGTTTCGAGCGTATCATAAGTGTCGGCATAGAGAAGTGCTAGACCTTCATAGGCTGTGCGGATGATTTCACCGTGATCCTGCGGCTGCGTCTGTCCGGTACGCTCGCAAGTTTCCTGAATGCGGCGCAGCATGTCGCCTGGCGGAACAAAGACATCGTCGCCCGGATTGATGAAAAATTTAAAGGGCTCGGCTTTCTCAGCCAGATCATCCATATCGCACCAGGAATAGTTGAAGCCTTGCTCGATCCATACGCGACGCAACTCCTGAATGATCCAGAGACCGGAAAGGTTTTTGAGGAAACGAATGGTGTCGCAAACGCCCACCTCGTTGGTGAAGTTGGCCGCCAGCGCTTCAGCATTGATTACCGGTGTCGACAACTCTGTACCAAGTAACGACCAGGTCCCAGAGCTGAGGAATGCGCACTGCTCGCCTTCAACTACCGGAACCGCGGCAAAGTCGCTGGCGGTGTCGTGACTGCCAACGTTAATAACAGGCAGTCCCTGAACGTTGCCCAGCACCGTTCCGGGGTCAGCGAACGGGGCAAACAGGTCGGTACGGATGTTCAGCTTTTTAAGCAGATCGAACGCCCAGTCTTTGGTGACCGGGTTGTAACACTGGGAGGTGCTGGCAAAGGTGCGGTTGGTCACCTGTTTTCCAGTAAGCCAGTAGTTAAGCAGGTCCGGTGCAAACAGGAGTTTATCCGCCTGCTGATACTGCGCCTCGCCGGACTGCGCCAGTGCGTAGAGTTGATAGAGCGTATTCAGCTGCATAAACTGAATACCGGTCTGTTCAAAAACGGCTTCTTTACCGACGGCGGCAAAAACTTTTTCCGGCATGCCGTCGGTTCGGGAATCGCGATAATTGACGGGATTGCCAAGCAGTTTTCCCTGTGAATCAATCAGCCCGAAGTCCACGCCCCAGGTGTCGATTCCCATCGAAACCAGTCCGTCGCCGAATTCTTTTTTCGCCAGCGCAATGCCTTCCTGGATATTGCGGAAGAGATGAACGAAATCCCAGTAGAGTGTGCCGTCGATTTCGGTCGGCCCATTCCAGAAACGATTCATTTCCTTGAGTGTCAGCTTCCCGTCATTAAACGTTCCAACGATGGAACGCCCGCTGGAGGGACCAAGATCTACGGCCAGATAATGCTTTTTCATACACCACTCACTCAGCCGTAAACCGGACCGTAGGTTTCGCAGGCGCGGAAATCCGCGCCTTCAAGCCCTTCGGTTCCGAAGGAGCTCCATGCGCTCGGACGGTAAACATCGCCGTCTTCCACATTGTGCATAAATACAGGAATCCGCAGCATCGCGGCCAGCGTGATCAGATCTGCACCAATATGGCCGTAGCTGAACGCGCCATGGTTGGCACCCCATTTTGCCATCACCTCATAAACATCCGTGAACGCGCCTTTGCCAGTAATACGCGGAGCAAACCACGTCGTCGGCCAGGTGTTATTGGTACGGTCATCCAGTTTTTTGTGAACTTTTTCCGGTAATTCAACCGTCCAGCCTTCCGCGATCTGCAGAACCGGGCCAAGACCTTTGACCAAATTGAGGCGACTCATGGTAATCGGCATGCCGCCCTTCGTCACAAACTTGGAGGACCAGCCGCCACCCGGGAAGTATTCTGTTACCGACGGATGCCACGACGTTGCTTTAAGACAAGCATTCTTTTCTTTAGTCGTAATTTCCCAGAACGGTTTCATGGCTGGCGAACCCTCTTTGGACTGCTCTCCGCTGCCGTCGAGTGCGGCGGAACCGGAGTTAATGAGGTGAATCAGTCCACCTGCGGCAACACCTTCGACCTCGTAACCCGTCACACGCTTGATTGCATCGGGGCTCCAGTAGGTACGTACATCGGCAAACACCTGAGCGGTGCTGGTCAGCAGGTAGCTGAAGAGCATCGCGACACCGTTCAAGCTGTCGTTTTCGGTGGCAACCAGTCGCGGCATGCGAATGCCATTCCAGTCAAAGGAGCTGTTGGAAATCGCTTCAAGGAAATCCCCGTTAGGAGAACAGTCCGTCCAGTTGCGCTGGCCCTGGAAGCCGGAAAGAATCGCGTTATGACCGCGCGCTTCTTCTTTATAGCCCATCTTGTCGAGCGCGTTATTGCCATACATCAGGTCGCGGGCAATCATCGCCATTTTAACGGAGTCTTCCCACTCTTTGTTGAGCTGCTTGCGCGTACGCTTCGTGCCTTTGCCGTTCGGGTCATGACCTTCTTTGCAGTTTTCCTTAACCCACTTGAGCGCTTTTTCGTATTCGACTTTATCGTAAATTCCATCGCGCATGCGGCGGGTAAATTCAGTCAGATCGATCGCTTCGACGCGCATACCGAGATATTCTTCGAAAAAGTCCTGATCGACGATCGAACCGGCAATCCCCATGGAGCAACCGCCCATGGAGAGGTAGGATTTACCGTTCATCATAGCCACGGCTAGACCAGCCTTGGTGAATCGCAGAATTTTTTCCGAAACGTCAGATGGAATAGCTGTGTCGCCGGCATCCTGCACATCGCGGCCGTAAATTCCGAAAGCCGGAAGCCCTTTCTGGGAATGGCCAGCCAGAACCGCGGCGAGATACACCGCTCCGGGACGCTCGGTGCCGTTAAAGCCCCAAACGGCTTTTGGACGCATCGGATCCATATCCATGGTTTCGGAGCCATAGCACCAGCAAGGCGTGACGGTCAGTGAAACACCAACGTTTTCGCTGTCAAACTTTTCCGCACAGGCGGCCGCTTCGGCCACGCCACCGATACAGGTATCGGCAATTACACATTCGACCGGTTGACCATTGGGGTATTTCAGTGACACATTGATCAGTTTCGCGGCGCTTTGGGCCATCGTCATCACCTGACCTTCGAGCGACTCGCGCACGCCGCCGTAGCGGCCGTCGATGGTGGGGCGGATTCCAACCTTGGGAAGTTTTGTAATCCATGTTTTTTGATTTTTAGCAACCATAAGATTTCTCCACTTTGATTAAAAGGTGATCCCGTTATACGTCGAACGGCTGTCACCAGCGACTAGTTTTCACATGGTATATTTTATACGCACCCATAATCTAATCAGTTACAATGCTCCAGATCTAAAAAATTTATCCCTTATAACTTCCGGTGACTTATGATTAAACCATTTCGTTCCCGTCTGTGTCCCGCCGTTTGCGGCGGAGGATTTGCAATGAAAGATTACTGGGTCTGGTGCGGCTCGCCCGCCAAAGGGGAAGATGGCCGCTTCCATCTTTTCGCCTCGCGCTGGGCAAAACCGGTTTCTTTCAAAAATTGGGTGAGCAACTCCGAAATCGTCCGCGCCTCCTCCAACGCCCCAGAAGGTCCGTACACCTTCGAAGAAGTGGTTCTGCCGCCGCGCCCCGGTTATTGGGATGCAACCATGACCCACAATCCGACCATTCATAAACATGGCGGTATTTGGCTCCTATTCTACACCGGCACCCGCCGCATCGGTCTCGACGGTTCCGATGCTCCGCCAACCAAACCCATTCACAACGAAGAGTTTGCCGATTTCTGGCTCAATAAGCGTATCGGTATTGCCACCGCGACGAGCATTACTGGGCCGTGGACCCGCCGCGACGAGCCGATCCTCGACGTCAATCCTGAGGGATGGGATGCCGACATCACCTCCAACGCCGCACCGGTTATCCGCCCAGACGGTTCCGTTATCCTGATCTACAAATCCTCCAACGGCCGTATAGTTGATCACAATGCAGTCCCGCTCAAACTCGGCGTCGCCATTGCCAAGCACTGGGAAGGCCCCTACCGTCGCGCCCGCCCCAGTCCGCTCGACGAATTCAACGGCCCTGAAACTGACATCGAAGATCCGTACGTCTGGTGGCAGGACGATCACTTCGAAAGCATTTTCAAAGACATGACCGGAAAAATCTGCGGGAAGTATCACGGTGGTATTCACGCCCTTTCCGATGACGGCATTAACTGGCGACTCGCCGACGATCCGTTGGCCTACAGCCGCGAGCTGCTATGGAACGATGGCACCACCACGCACCAAGGACAGTTTGAACGCCCGCAACTACTTATTCAGAACGGACAGCCCACCCACCTCTTCGCCGCCACTGGCGACGGAGTCGGCGGTTTCGACAAAATGACCCGCAGCTGGAACATGGTCGTTCCGCTCAAATCATAACGTCAGTTACTCCTTGATGCAGTGATACCATCCTTTTATGTGGTATATTTTACACAACCCGTTAATCTGTCGGCATGAAAGAGATTATCAGTTATGGACGGTTTCAGTGCAAAGAGCTGACCCCGCACAAGAACCGGGGAATGGAAATCACCTTTATTGAAAAAGGAATGATGGAATGGATCGTCGAAGGCGTCCCGGAAAAAGTTGAATCCGGATCGGTATTTTTCACCTTGCCGTGGCAGGGGCACGGCAGCCTGAATCCGCAAGAACCGGATAATACGGTCTGGCACGTTCTATTTCATCTAGAAAAAGATTATCCCTGCCCCCGCAAAGGCTTTCGCTTTTCCGAGATGCTCGGCTTCACCGACTCCGAAATGAAACTACTGAGCTCCACCTTCTGCTCCTCAGAGAAACACGCCTTCCGCGCCACCCCGGCCATGCGCTGGCTCATGCCTGCTCTGATCAACGAATTGCAGAGCACGCATGAACTGAGAAAACTCCATTCGTTCAGTCTGTTGCGCGCCGTGCTAGTTGAACTGAAGCGAACGGTAAGCGGCGAAGCGGTTGATACGGATACTCACAGCTGGTCAGAAAAAAAAGTGCAGTCTCTACTGACCAAACTTTCATCAAACTGCGACCAGCAGTGGACACTGAAACAAATGGCGGACCGATGCGGAATCCAGCGCACCCGTCTCAACGCGGTTTTCCAAAAGCTGACCGGCGGGACCCCGATGGAATATCTTTCCCGACTACGAATGCAACGGGCAAAAACCTTGTTGCGCGAAACCGACATCAAAGTGATTGATATTGCGTTTGAGTGCGGCTTCAGCAGCAGTCAGTACTTCGCCAACACCTTTAAACACGCCACCGGAATGACTCCGAGCGGATACCGCACGCACTGCGCTGGACTCACCGCCGACGAACTGCGCAAATGGAAAGATATCGACTTCCGTAGCGAGCAGGAAGAGCGCCGCCGCGTTCAGACTTTCAGCGCAAAGTAACCAATTTTCCAATGCTTGGAAACCACGGTTATCCGCAAACGGGTGTGACTCCTTTTTTGAGGACGATGTTGCCGTATTTGGCCAGCTCGCCGGTCATGACACAGGCAAAAGCTTTTTCGGCGCGATCATAAAAGGAAAAGCGGTCGATGCGTTTGACTTTAGGGGCGTCCGGTGCGAATTTTTTAATTACCTTCATGTATCTTTTTTCCACAGATGAATCAAGAGAGTCGCCTTCGACAGCGGCCATCATAATGAGCGGATCAGCATAGCTGTCGAGTTCGAATAACGGGATGATGCCCTCAAGCAGATCCGGAATACGGATGCCGTCAGCGCGAACCACTGTTTTACAAAACGTATGTCCAGGGAAGTGGGCATCGGCGAGAACGATCTCATCGCCGTGCCCCATCTCCGCCAGAATCTTTAACAGCTCCGGACTAATGATCGGCGAAATTCCTTTAAGCATAAATCCTCCCTGATTAATTTCCGAACAGTACCGTTATATCGCATTCATGACGTCTGAAATATACCAGCTTCTTTTCGAACAATGGTCAGGGAATACCGCTTCGATGGATTATATCGCTGGAGCGTTTTCGAGCAGATAGATCTCTGCCTCCGGACTCCAGAGTCCGTTGTGCTTCTCAACAATTTTCGCCAGCTCTTTACAAAGCGGGCAGTCTTGGTCTTTCAGCTCGGCCAAAGCGACCAGCGGCATCGAAACACCGGTATAGATCAGTTTTTTACCGCCGGGAATCTTCGGCAGATTCAACGTGGTTTCAATGACTGCATCCAGACCNNCATCATCTTGAGCGATTCGAGCATGTCGTCGGTGTTGCCGCCACTGGTACCGACGATATGTGTGGCCGCATAGTGAACATTGTAAAAGTTGAATTCTGCCGAAAATTCCGAATTAGTCGGGCCGGCGAAGAAATTCAGACAGCCGTCGAATCCGAGAATTTTATCCGCCTGTTCAACCACCGGACGAACCGGCGCGAAAACAAACACATCGTCAAATCCGGCCCCCTTCGGCGTCAGCGATTTGAGATAGTCCACGCCCTTGCCTTCTTCGGCCGTGTTGACGTAGATCAACGTGACGCCGTTTGNNCATTGTCGATATCGGTCACAACCAGCAATCCCGGTTTCCGGTCGCAGTGAATGGCGTAGTCGATCGCACCGAGACCCATCGGGCCGACGCCGGCGAGAACCGCCGTTGCGCCGCCTTCTTTGATGCCCATGCTGTGGACATAGCTACCGGGCGTGGTGTGATAGTTGGCGTGATAAGCGCCGACGATGCAGGACATCGGTTCAGCCAGCGATCCGTGATAGAATGCTTCACCGTCAAACGGAAGCAGGCAGTTATTACGCATCACCTCTTCCGGAATGACGATGTACTGCGCGTCGCCGCCGATGTACTGGTAGGAATAACCGGGCGCCGACAGAACGCCGACCGGACCGGTTTCATCCACCAGCGCGGGCTGAATGGAAAATTTTTGTCCGGCTTTGAACTGATCGGCCCACTTCTCGCCGACGTCGACGATTTCGCCGCAGAATTCATGACCGATGATGATCGGATTGTCTGCGACATCGTTCGGAATCCGCTTATGCTGCGTTCCCTGACTGGATGCTTTGTAGGACGACATACAGATGCTGTCCGAGGTAATCTTCGCGAGGATTTCGTTTTCCTTGATTGGCGGGAGCTCGAACTCTTCGAGTCTCAGGTCTTTTTCGCCGTATAAACGTACTGCTTTCGTTTTCATGAATGCTCCTTATTTTTAAAATCAGTTCAACATAACCTGGCCGCCGGTGACCGGAATGGCCTGTCCGGTTTCATACTTCTGTTCCACAGCATAAAGAATCGCCTTGGTCACATCGTCGCCGAAGCAACCGCGGTTCATCGGAACCTGTTTTTCGTAGAAGCGGCGAACATCGGCGACCGTTTTTGCCCCGGGAACTTTGCCGGTGTTCAGATACTGCGTAAACAGTCCGCGCTCCGGATCGCTCCAGAGCGGACCATCGAAAAAGTTTCCGGGGCAAACGGTGTTCACCTTGATGTTGTCGGTCACGAGTTCCTTGGCGAAACTCTGCACCAGACCGACCGAACCGAACTTGGAACCGGCATACGCGCCGTTTTTGTTCGAGCCTTCGAGCGCCGACTTGGAGCTGATCGTCACAATATCGGTGAAATAGTTGGAGGTCGGTTTATTCATCGCGGCCATCACCGGCGCGGTATGTTTGGTGCAAAGAAAGAACCCTATGTAATTTACGTCGGTGACAAACTTGAAATCTTTCAGCGTCATTTCCTTCACGCTACCCGCTTTGAGTACGCCCGCATTGCTGACAAACAGGTCAATGCCCCCGACCGTTAAAACGATCTCATCGATCATCGCCTTCACGGAATCTTCGTCCGCCACGTTCACCGCGACACCGAAAGCGTCCGTGCGTCCGGCTTCCGCATTGAGGCTCGCGGCCAGTTTTTTCGCGCCCTCGACATTCATATCGGCGATAAAAACGAGCGCGCCGTTTTTGATCAGCTCGCGCACAATCCCTTCGCCGAAGCCCTGCGCGCCGCCGGTCACTACAGCCACCTTATTGTTCACAACCGCCGCGCGGCCGGTAATTTTCCGAACATTGGAAGTTCCGTTCACCGCATCGTCATAATCTTCGCCGAGCAGGAACCCGCCGACGCCGTCCACGCTTACCGAGCACATGCCGGGTTTAAACTTCGCAGCCAGCTCTTCTGCGGTGCAATTCAACTCCGCCTTTTCGAGGGTTTCTTTGAAGACGACAATGTCGCCTTTCTCTCCGTCAAATGTCAGTCCGCGCAGCAGCGGGGCCACTTCAATTGCTTTCATAACCTCTCCTTTAAAACATCAAGACACTGAACAGTAGCAATCAAATCAGAATAATTATGGACAGAATAATTTTCCAAACATTGGAAAGGTTTCCCCGGCCCAAGAATCATTTTGTCCTTAATTATTCTGATCCGTTCTCCATTTTAAACTTTATCCTCTAAGGTCTTCGGCCAGCTCGACCACGCGACCCGGCAGCATTTTCACAACGCGTTTCATTTCCAGTCCAATAAGCAGTGCGCTCACTTTAAAACTCGGCAATCCGGCGGAACGAGCCAGACTGTCTACATCCAACGCCTCTTCCCAGAGGGCTTTCACCAGAGCCTGCTCTTCCTCAGAAAGCGGCACTTCAGGTCTTGCTGAAGAGATATTTTTCGTTTTTTCGAACTGTCCCGGCGTCACCAAAAGCTCGAACTCTTCTAATATATCGTCGACGTTGTCCACCAATTTCGCCCCGTTTTTTATCAAACGGTTGGTTCCTTTCGATGAGGGAGAGTCAATTCGGCCCGGAACAGCAAAGACACTTCGGCCCTGCTCCATGGCCGCATCGGCAGTATGCAACGACCCGCTTTTAGCACCGGATTCAACCACGATTACGCCCATCGAATGCCCACTGATAATCCGGTTACGGTACGGAAAAGTCTGGCGATCAGCCTGCCGACCAAACGGATATTCACTGATCACTGCCCCGCTCTGCGCGATGGCATCAGCCAGCTCGGCGTTTTCCGGCGGATAGAGTTGATCAATCGCAGAACCGAGCACCGCTATCGTCCGACCCTTCGCCTTGAGAGCCCCCTCATGCGCTGCGGAATCAATTCCGCGCGCCAGCCCGCTCACCACCGTAAAGCCGGTCTGCGCCAACTGATAAGAAAGACGATCGGCAACACTCAGTCCGTAATGCGTGCACTTGCGCGAACCGACCATGCCAAGCGCATGGCGGTCTCGAGGAAGCAGTTCGCCTCGCACATACAGCGCCAGTGGCGGGTCATAAATCGCCTTCAGCGCTTCCGGATACTCTGCATCAAGCGGCGTAATAATCCGTACGCCCAGTTCGGCGGCCTTTTCCAGTTCGGCCTGCGGATCAACCTGCGTACGCTGCGCCAGAACCGCCTCGGAAAGTTTCTCTCCAAAACCTTTTACCTTTCGCAGATCGGTCAGCTCCGGATCGAAAACCGCGCTCGGCGACCCCAGAGCGTCAATCAGAGCCCGCACCTTGACCGGCCCAAGACCCTCGATCATATTCAGAGCAATATACGCTTCGCGGTCCGTCACAATTCAGCTTCCTTTTTTGGCAAAATCATTAAGGGTAAAATCATTTATTTAGGATTGTTTTAAACACAATTTGATCCTGAGTGAAGTTTATCCATTGCATGGCGTCGAGCTCTGTATGCGAAAGAAGACGATAAAGATGCGTTTCATAGCCGGGAATTCGTTGCGACATTGCCGATAAATGAAATGCAGTTTTTGAATCCAGCAAACAAATGTTCTTTTGTCCAGCCACTACCTCGTTACAACGGACATTCACGGGACAAACAACGGCGTCTTCCCCGCCAAGTAAATGCACCAAAGCATCCTGATACAGCTCAACACTCAGAAAAGCACCCCAATCCTCCAAAAGCGCCCTGAGTTCGACATTTAGATGCACACATTTATCGCTAACGACCCTCCATTCAGCGTCTTTGACATGAAACATCTGCCGTGTCGCAGGCGTTAAACGAGTTGACACAAAGCGGGACTCAACAGATTCGGGACGGAAGTTGATCAATTTTCCGTGCTGTATTCCGGCCAGCAATAAATAATTGATAAGCTGTCCGTCGTGCCGACGCATCAAACCCAACGCACACTTCAACTCATAAATTGATCCGCTCGAAAACAACAAATCCAGATAATAGTCTTTACGGAATGTCTTATGGATTGCGCTGAGCATCACCTCACGTTGAACGAATAGTCCCGCCTGATTACAGCGCCGGGCGAGTTCCGCCTGATAAATATCTTCATCAAAAAACCGCCCCAACTCATTGTGAATAGCAAAAGCCTGCCGCATCACCTCTTTATCCAGCGCATGAAAATCTTCTTGATCAATATTTGTCAATGGAACTGAACATTGGATCGGCACAACAACCCTCTCCGGCAATGATTTTGCCCATAAATGATTTTACCTGCCCTCTCCTCCCGACTGATCATCTGGATTTTGGCAAAATCATTGGGGTCAAAATCATGGAGATCACCTCAAAGGCTCTGCGAAGCACGGACAAGACGTTCGTATCCGCAGAATTTCCAAGGTTTGGAAAAGACGACGCCGGAGTTCCCAAGGTTTGTAAGCAGGAGAGGCCGGTTTTCAGCGTTTTTTCCAAGCATTGGAACTTCTTCACACTTGCGCAAGTGTGAGGGAACGGATTCTTCCAAACATTGGAAAAACTACGCGGAGAGATGCATGTGGGCGCGGTAGTAGGCGAGTTCAGCGGCGGAGGCGACGATGTCGTAATAGGCGTCGTGCTGGCGCAGGCGACGCAGATCGGCTTCCGGAAAATATTTTTTGACGGTTTTGGCGTCGTCCTTGGAAAATTCTTTTCCTTCCGTCAGATCGAACCACTGGATTTTGAGCGCGGAGACGTCGAGCAGACGATAGTGCAACCGCGAGGTAAAGGTCGGCAGGAATTTACGAGCCAGAACCCAATCGTTGTGCACGCTGTTGCCTGCCATGATGGGACGCTTCTGAATCGTCTTCGTCGGCGTACCGCACCATCGGTCGATGAAGGCGGTCAGCTTTTCATCCACTTCCGCAAGCGGGATGGCTTCCCGTGATCGGCATTTTTTGACGAGATCGGGCAGGTTTTTTTCGACCCACGCGCTGAGCGGCACGGTGTCGGAGAAGCGGATATAAAAGTTGAGGTCTTCTTCAGGAGGCGTGATGCGCTTGAGATCTTTGTCCGTCAGCATGACGGCGACCTGAAGAAGCTGCGC
This sequence comes from Verrucomicrobia bacterium UBA5540, assembly GCA_002423675.1. Taxonomy (GTDB): domain Bacteria; phylum Verrucomicrobiota; class Kiritimatiellia; order Kiritimatiellales; family Tichowtungiaceae; genus Tichowtungia. The sequence continues at coordinate 35,979 of DINM01000026.1, read as the reverse complement.
CTCGTCGAGTTCGAGCGAACTGAATTCGGTATCGAACCAGACGTAGGCTGTGGATGTTTTGCGCATCATTTCTTTTTCGCTTTAAGAATTTCGAAGGTGTCGGAGGCGATGACTTTTTCCTCATCGGTGTGGATGACCAGTGCCTTCACTTTGGAAATCTTGGACGAGATGATGGTCTTGTTGGCCTTGTTCGCGCGTTTGTCGATTTTCAAGCCGAGGTAGCTGAAGTTCGCCAAAACCTTCTCCCGGATCAGCGCGTTGTTTTCGCCGATGCCGGCAGTGAAGACGATGACGTCCACGCCGTTCATCGCAGCGGCATATGCACCGATATATTTCTGAATGGCGTAGACAAAAATATCCAGGGCTTCGATGCAGCCTTCGTAGCCTTTGTCGCATCCGTCGAGCACGTCGCGCATGTCACTCTTCCCGCAGAGTCCGAGAAGTCCGCCATGCTTGTTCATCATGGTGCTGACCTGTTCAGAGCCAAGTCCCTGCGTCTGCATAATGTGAAGCGGGATATAGGGATCGAGATCTCCCGAGCGGGTTCCCATCAAGATACCGGCCAATGGAGTAAGCCCCATGGACGTGTCCACCGATTTCCCGCCGCTGAATGCGGTGATTGATCCGCCGTTGCCCAGATGGCAGGTGATGATCTTCAGTTTTTCAATCGGTTTCTTAAGCGCTTTCGCGGCCTGTTTAGCAACGTAACCGTGCGACGTTCCATGGAACCCGTAGCGACGGATTTTATGAACGGTGTACTGATCTTTCGGCAATCCATACAAATAGGCCTTCGGCGGCATGGTTTGGTGAACTGCGGTATCGAACACGGCGACCTGCGGCATATCGGGGTAGAGCTCATAGATGGCCTGAATACCCATCAGGTTCGGCGGGTTGTGTAACGGAGCGAGCACAGAGTTTTTGCGGATTGCTTCGACGACATCTCCGTCAATACGAACGGAGCCAGTGAAGTCCTCGCCGCCGTGTACGACGCGATGCCCGACGCCGGAGAGTTCGCGCAGGCTGTTCAGCACACCTTTGGCCGGATTGGTGAGCATCTCAAAAATGGCATTAATCGCCTTCTTGTGGTCCGGCAGGTCGAGGTATTGATGATCCTTTTCACTGCCAGGTTTCTTGCATTCCACACTTGCACCGGAAATGCCTATACGTTCTGCCCCGCCTTGCGCCAATACGGCGAACTCGCCGTCTTTGACGGACTCGTAGAGTTTGTATTTAATGGAGGAGGAACCGGAGTTGATAACCAGAATTTTCATTTTTATTCCTGTTTGTATTCGAATTTAAAGGGACTGAACGACAGTGATTGCGGCGACGCCGACGATGTCTTCGTCACTGCATCCGCGAGAAAGATCATTGACCGGTTTCTTCAAGCCCTGAAGGATCGGACCGTAGGCTTCTGCACCGCCCAGACGCTGCACCAGCTTATAGCCAATATTACCGGCATTGAGATCGGGGAAGATCAGAACGCGGGCCTGGCCGGCGACCGCACTGTCCGGCGCTTTGGATTTGCCGACCGATGGAACAATCGCCGCATCGAGCTGAAGCTCACCATCCAGCTCGAATCCCTGATCAGCATATTCGGTATCGATGATCTGTTTGGCCTTGGCGGTTGCCTCAACGACTTTATCAACGAGCGGACTGGAGGCGGAACCTTTGGTGGAATAGGAAAGCATGGCGACTTTGGTCGGCATACCAAACTGTTTGGCGGTCTGCGCACTTTGCACCGCGATTTGTGCCAGTTGGTCAGCGTTCGGGTTTTCAACCAGGCCGCTGTCGGAGAAAATGTAAGGAACATTGTTGCTGACCATGAAGAACAGCGCGGAGACCATGCCGCCTTTTTTTGCACCGCGGATGATTTGCAACGCGGGACGAACGGTGTCGGCGGTGGATTGCGCCGCGCCGGAAACCAGCCCGTCGGCTTCACCGCTCTGCACCATCATCATGCCGAAATAGTTGACGTGCGAAACCGTTTTGCGGGCCTGTTCGAGCGTGATTCCCTTGCTTTTACGCAATTCGTAGAACGCGGCGGCATATTCTTCGAGCTTGTCGGAGGTCTGCGGGTTGATGACGGTGATGCCCGGATTGACGCGAGCGGCGGCTTTTTCATCGCCGAGCACAATGACTTTGGCGATGCCTTCGGCGACGATCTGATTGGCGGCATCTGTTACGCGTGCATCGGCCCCCTCTGGAAGAACAATTGTGCGCGGATTGGCTTTGGCTTTGTTAATCACCGTCTGAATAAATTCGCTGCGACTCATTTTCTAAACCTTTTCGATTAATTAAAACTACACACTGAAAAACTAAAAAGCCTCCTAAGCGTTTGCTTAAGAAGCTTTTTTCATAAGGAATTCTCCCGGAAATTTACTTTTCGGTTTCGGCCGGTTCCGTCGCTTCCACCCATTCAAGAATAACCATTTCGGATGCATCGCTCATCCGCGGACCGAGCTTGGTGATCCGCGTATAGCCGCCGGTTCGACCGGAAAAGCCAGGAGCAATTTCGTCGAACAGAATTTTAACCTGTTCGGGCTGCTTGATGGTTGCCAGCGCCTGACGACGGGCGGCCAGAGTTCCGGCTTTGCCCAGTGTGACCATTTTTTCGGCCAGCGAGCGAGTCGCTTTAGCTTTGGAAATCGTGGTTTTAATGCGGCGCTCGGCAATCAGGCTGCACACCTGATTCGCCAGCATGGCGTTGCGGTGGGCACCGGTTCGGCCGAGTTTAACTGTTTTCTTAAGATGTCTCATGATAACCCTCGTTTAATAAAAACTATTCACTGTCTTTAGCCAACGGCTTCAGCAGATCTGCATCGAAGGTCATGCCGAGCGACAGGCCCATATCAATGATCTTCTGCTTGATTTCGTTCAGCGATTTCTTACCGAAGTTGCGATATTTAAGCATTTCGGCCTCCGTCTTCTGCGCCAGCTCACCGACGGTGGTGATGTTGGCGTTATTGAGGCAGTTGGCGGCACGAACGCTCAGTTCAATTTCGTTTACACTGATGTTGAGTTTCTTGCGCAGGTCTTCTTTTTCAATATCGATCTGTTTTTCGCTGGCTTCAAATTCGATCAGGTCTTTGTCGTAGCTGACGAAGATATCGAGGTGATGGCGCAAGATGGCAGCAGACATCGTGAGCGCATCGTCGGGTGTCAGCCGACCGTCAGTCCATATTTCGATCACGAGCTGGTCGTAGTCGGTACNNCGACCGACGCGGCAGGAGCCAACATCATACTTCACGCGGGCAACCGGCGAGAACAGCGAGTCGATCGGAATAACACCGATTTCCTGCTCTTCTTTCTTGTTGCCTTCCGCCGGGCAATAGCCGCGGCCGACGCGGGTTTCGATTTCGACTTCAAATTTGCCGTTGGTGTCGAGTGTGGCGATGTGGTGATCGGGATTCAGAACCTGAATGCTGTCGTTGCACTGAATATCGCCAGCTGTGACTTCGCCCGGACCTTTGACGCTGATTTTCAGGTTCTGGGGTTCGCGGGTATAGGATTTGAGGAGAACTTTTTTCAGATTGAGCACAATTTCGGTGACATCTTCCATAACCCCCGGAAGATTGCAGAATTCGTGCGGTGCACCCTGAATTTTAACAGATGAAATCGCGGTGCCTTCCAGCGAGGAGAGCAATACGCGACGCATGGAGTTCCCGATCGTGCGGCCGTAGCCGGCTTCAAACGGTTCGGCAATGAATTTGCCATAGGTGGTGGTGGATGCGGCTTCGTCTTTGACGACCCGCTTGGGCATTTCGAAACGACCGAGTCTGATAGGCATTGTCTTTTTCTCCCAGAACCGGGCATTAACCGGCTCGTATGGTTTTTATGGTTTTGTTTACTGATTTCGCTTAAACGCGCCGTTGTTTTCTCGGGCGGCAACCGTTATGCGGAACCGGCGTGGTATCTTTAATGGCGGAAACACGGAGGCCTGCGGCCTGAATCGCACGCACGGCCGACTCGCGACCTGCGCCCGGACCCTGCACACGGACTTCAACTTCATTCATTCCGAGAGCCATCGCTGCACGAGCCGCTTCCTGTGCCACGGTGGTCGCGGCAAACGCCGTGCTCTTGCGGGATCCTTTGAATCCGCAACGACCCGCGCTGCTCCAGGAAACAACCTGACCGCGCATGTCGGTGAGCGACACGATGCAATTATTGAAAGTGGTTTTGATAAACGCAATGCCATACGGCACGTTCTTGGCACCCTTCATGCGGCGTTTGGGTTTGCCGTCGTCAACCGGAGCCTCTTCAATCTGGGCAAAAATATCTTTCTGCCGGGGCTTTTTGGTTTCTTTTTCTTCGACCGGGACGGCAGGTTCTGACGCTTCGACAGGTTTAACCGCCTCAACGGTTTCTTCTACAGGTTTGGTTTCTTCAGCCATGAATCGAGTCCTTAGTTATAAATTATTTTCCGGCCACTTTGGCGGCCGAACGGGCTTCTTTACCGCGCACCGCACCGACGGTACGGACTTTACCCTTACGAGTACGGGCATTGGTCTTCGTACGCTGACCGCGAACCGGCAGACCGCGGCGATGTCGGCTTCCGCGATAGGAATTAATGGAAATCAGGCGGCGAATGTTCTGTCCGATTTCACGGCGAAGATCCCCTTCGATCGTATAATCTTCACGAACCACCCCGGTCAGCTTGGTAATTTCTTCGTCGGTCAGCGAATCCGCTTTCTGTGCAGGGTCCAAACCGGCTTTGGCGATCACTTCGCGGGAAGTGGTCAGGCCGAGACCGTAAATGTACGTCAAAGCGTACTCGAGACGCTTTTTACCGGGAATATCAATACCAATTATGCGTGGCATATAAATCTTGCTCCTTAAAATTAACCCTGACGCTGTTTGTGACGCGGGTTGCGTTTGTTGATCACATAAACACGCCCTTTACGACGCACAATCTTGTCGTCAGCGCTGATTTTCTTAACTGATGCCTTAACCTTCATAGTTCACCTAAATAATAATCCGCCCCATATTCATACTGTAAGGCGACATCGCCACCTTCACACAACAGCCCGTTTCCGGCGCTTCTTTCTCCCGGTCCTTTGCCGCAATATAGGCCGTAAACCGATGTCCATTGCCTAATACCGCGCGAAAAGCGTGACTATCTATCACGGCCTCCAATTGAGCGTCCAGTAAAATAGTCTCACAATCGTCCATTTTTAAGAGCGGCCCATCATACCGACCCGCCCCTCCTGTACAAGCCCCAATTCCATAAATTTATCTTTTCCAATGGTTGGAAATTTCAGGCATCCTTTTTCCAATCATTGGAAACTCATGGACCGTCCTATACACAACCAGAAGCTCTTCGACCTCCCCGCCGCCGGAACGAGTCCATTCACTCTTTTTGCGGACTGGTTCGCCGAAGCCCGGCAGTCCGATCCGAACAACGCCGCCGTCGCCGCTCTGGCCACCGCCTCTCTGGACGCCCGCCCCTCCCTGCGGATGGTTCTGCTTAANNACAGTAATTACGAAAGCCGCAAAGCCAACGAACTGGCGGCCAATCCGTGTGCCGCCATGACGTTCTGGTGGCCCGCGCAGGAACGACAGGTCCGAATTGAAGGCTCTATAGAAAAGATCAGCGATGCAGATTCCGACGCCTACTTCGCCAGCCGCCCGCGCGAAAGTCAATTGAGCGCCTGGGCCTCGCCGCAAAGCAGTGTCATCAAACAGCCCGTTACACTTGATGAACTGCGTAAACACTTCGACGACGAACCGATCCCCCGCCCCGCCGGCTGGGGCGGATTCCGCCTTATTCCGGAAATTTTTGAATTCTGGCAGGGGCGCGCCAGCCGTCTGCACGACCGCATCCGCTTCGCCCGAACCGCCACCGGATGGCAAACCGATCGTCTGGCTCCGTGAAAATCTCCCTTCCACTTTTTTCTGTCTGCGGCGTACTCATCCTTCTCACTGGATGCTCCACCACAGGCCGGCAGGTAACTTATGACAACACCGTACAGGTTGCCAAACGCCCGCTCAGCGGAACCTATGAACTCGGCTGGCGTGTAAAAACGTTTTGGACCGAAGAAGTTTCCGCGCTTTGGAAAAAAACCGTCAGCTTCCCGTTGCTGGGCTGGCGCGATATTCCGAAAATTTCGAATTTTTCTGAATGTATGGATCCGGAAATCATGAACGGCTGGCTTCAGGAAAAATGCGGCCCGCCGGCTCAGGGAACAGCTCAACTACTGCTCAACGGCGAAAACTTTTTTCCAAGGTTTGGAAATGCCATCAATGCCGCCACCAACCGGATCCTCTTCAAAACCTATCTGTTCGACAATGACGATGTCGCTAAACAAGTCGCCGACCAGCTGAAAGCCCACAGTCGCGACATCGATATCCGCCTGCTCTACGATTCCGGCGGGACCCGGCTCGCATGGGGAACCGACGCGCCGTCATTGCCGACCCATTACGTCTACGAAGTCGATGATATGATCGACTATCTGGGGGAAAACTCCAAAATTAACCTGCGTCGCGCGTCGCACACCCTGCTCACCTCCGAGCACTCCAAATACATCATCATCGACCATACTGTCGCTTACTTCGGCGGTATGAACATCGGCCGCGAATACCGCTACGACTGGCGCGACGCCATGTTCGAACTCCACGGCCCCATTATCGACGCACTCGACACCCGTTTTGAAACCGCATGGGTTCTCGCCAGCGGCGATACCNNCCTCAACCATTTTCAAGCTGCCGCAAGACCAACGAACAGATAACAGCGGCGACCTTTACTTAATCCGAACCACACCGCTGCACGCCGACATCTACCGCGGACAGCTGCGCGCCATCAAGAATGCCAAGCAGTGCATTTTTGTTGAAAACCCGTACATCTGGAACAGCTCGATCGTCTACGAACTCTGCGCCGCGCGCAAACGCGGCGTCGATGTGCGTGTCACCATTCCGCGCGACGTCAACCACGGCATTGGCATTAGCGCCAACAAAGTTACCGTCCAGCGACTGCTGAAAAACGGCGTGCGCGTTTTTGTCTACCCGGGAATGACACATGTTAAAGCCGCCGTTTACGATCAATGGGCCTGCTTCGGTTCGGCTAACTTTGACGACCTCAGTCTGCACAAAAACTATGAACTGAATATTTTTACGAATAACCCTGAAGTCGTCCGGCAGGTCAAAGAGGATCTACTCGAAGGCGGACAAAATCTTTCGACCGAAATCCACAATATCGGAGACATCAGCTGGATGGACCTTTTCTCAGCCCGCTTTGCCCAGTATCTGTAATCAGTTTCATCTCGCATCAGGCAAGCTTTGGGAACCTGCACAAAAAAGCCGCCCTGAAGCTTCGGGGCGGCCTTTTTCATAAGCTTTCGCTTAAACTTTATTTTCTCTTTTCCAGCGTCTTGATTTCATCAGCGACCCGTTTATCATCCTGCGCTTTGAAAAGTTCAACCGTACGGTCGTCAATAATCTGGTTGTTTTCGTCACGAATCAGTTGTTTGCGAGTCAGCGGACTCTGTTTAACAGCCTTTTCAATATCAAAACTCTTTCCATCTTCGAGCGAGACCGTCACGAAGATCACGTTTTCTTTCTGCACATCTTCTAATGAAGTGTAAGAGAACAGCTTCTTGAGCAACGGAATAGAACTCAGGATCGGAACCTTCTTCTCAATATTCTGTTTGGTAGTCTCGGTTAGCCCGCCAATAACCGCGGTCTGCCTATCGGCCAGTGTAAAATAGGTTTCAACCCGTTTTTCATCAATCACCGGGAATTCGATGATCTTTGGGTTCTGGCTACTGTCACCGGAAATATCGCGCGTAATGGTTTTCGCAGAATCTTTTCTGGAGATTGTCGGCACAATGTGAACCGCAATATTGTCTCTGCTATAGATCGTCGGAGTGACGTCGAGCATAATGCCGTAGTCATAAGTGGAGTACCGTTTTTTCCCTGTATCCGGATCGGTTCCATCCGGCTCCTGATTGTACATAATACTCTGTAACTGCCCCTGGTCACTATACGACGGAGTCGAGATGATAATCGGCTCTTTCGTGATAATTTTAATGGTCGCTTTTTCACCGTTCGCCACAATCACTTTCGGGCTGGAGACCGTCTGAATATCGGTAAACTGATCCAATGCGCTGATGAAGGCTTTGAGCGTCCCCGCATCCAACGTCAGCTGATTAATGTTCAGTTCAGGAAGATAGGTGTCCCCGCTGGCGGGAGTTATTGCCGACGGAGTTATCTGCCCGAAATGCCCGCTATTCACATCCGTCTGAATCCAGCTGAATGGACCTGCGCTTATGCTTCGGCTCAGCAGGCCTCCTTCTTGACTCCAGTCAACGCCATGGTCTTTATTTTTATTATTGCTCAGCTCCAAAATTCGGGCTTCGATCAACACCTGCTGGCGCGATGTGTCAATGCGCTCCGCAATCTGCGCCACATCGTCCATGATTTCCTGCGTGGTCTTGACCACGATAGCATTGCCTTGCGCGTAGGCATAAACCTGTCCCCGCTCGCCGACGATTCCCTTAATCACCTCTTCAGCCTGCTGAATGTCAGCATTTTGGAAAACAAAGGTGCGGGTGTTTTTTATGGCTTCAGCTGCAGGAAGTTTTTTGCGGATGCTGTACACCTCGCTACTGGGGATTTTTTCATAGAGCTCAAGATCTTGCCCGTCAAGAATAGCCTGAAGCGCGGGCTTCCATTCCACATTGGTGAGACTTACATCGACCTTGGATACCCCGGCGCCTTCTCCCAACTCAGGAACAATGATGTTGGCCCCGGAAAGCGTTGAAAAAAGACGAATGACACTGCTGAGTTCAACTTCTTTCAGGTTGACTGAGATCAGTCCGTCTTTATTCAACGTATTCTCATTAACAGGCTCTTCAGCAACCGACACGGTCTCGAGCTCTTCTTCGGGTACAGTTGCGGAAGCCGGGGCCGCAACGGCCGGAGCTGGTTCCGTGACAACGACCGACGCGGGATCCGGCACGATAACCGGAGCAATAGGTTCACTGTTTTTTAAGTCGTTGATGATCTGCTCCGTATCCTTAGCTTGAACGACACCTGTCAGGAGCATTATCGCAACACTCGTTAGGATTTGCATCATTTTCATAAGATCCGCTCCCGCTTGTTATTTAATTCCCGTTTTTTTCAACTGAATCTGTCCGTCCGCATCAATATCGACAATCAGCCATTGGTAGGTTTTTCCTTCGTAAAAAATCTCTACCGGATCTCCTGCCACTTTCAGTTGTCCGTTTATAATGGCCGCCGTCCGGTCTCCTAAACGACTGGTTCCGCTGATTTGAAGTTTCGCAGAGGCGGCTTTCCATCCGGATCCGTCCAGATCCGCTCCGCCTTCAACGGTTGTTTCTTTTTTCCAGTCGGGCGGAAAAAACCCGACTGGCCAGAATGGATCTCTAAGCAATTCCTGTTCCCATTTTTCGGCGGGCGCTTTGCCTTGAGTCAATTTGGCAGATGGTTTTTCCATCCCGGAAGAAACAACCGGAGACACTGCCGGGTCGGGTGTTTGACCCAACACGGTGAAAAACAGTCCAGACAGGATGAAAGGAACGCTTACGACTCTGAAGAAGCGAACGGCTTTCATTTGCCCCCCTTTTCGATTTTCACCGAGGCCGGCCATTGGATGACAATACGAACTTGGTGGGACAAATTCTGATCAGGCAGAGCAGAAATCGTCACCTCCTTGACTCGCAGTAACGGGTTGCCTTTTTCAAGCCGCCAGAGCAACTCGACCAAACCGTTATAGCCACACCGCGTGGATACGTTAATTTCGTACGGTTGCTCGTCAGAATTCTTTTTATCGCCGCCCTCATAAAGAACCTCTTCGAGGCTGTCCAATTCGACCCGGGACTGCGTGGCGCAACGTGAAACATATTCATAGGCCCATGCATAACGATCCGATAAAGTCGGCGCATACACCGTCAAAGTTTCCAGTTTTTCGATGCTCTGGGCAAGGTCGCGGCGAATCATTTCCTCACGTTTGAGAATAAGGCGTGCGTCATCCAGCTTCTGCTCTAAATCAATCAGTTCTTTTTTCGCAGCACCGCCGCGCGCTTCAGCCGGTTTGGTTAAACCGAGAAAATGAGCCATTAAAATAATCTGCGTAACAGCCAACACGACCGTCGCGATGGCCATCTGCTGCTGTTTTTTGGTGAGCGAGGACCACTTCATTATTTGCCCCCTCCCGCCGAACGGCGGCCTTCAAGTGAAAAGATCCATGTTTCGCCCGTCTCGCGTTGCGAAGAGACCAGCTTAACTTCACCGCAAAATCCGCGGACCTCAGCATCCGCATTGAGCTTCCGCTTGGCATTCACCGCTGTCAGTTCGCCTTGAGAGCGTCCACTGAGCCGAAGAGTGCAGAAAACCGGATCTTTATCCGAGGCCTGCTCGAACCCGGCATAAACGTTTTCGACTCTCATCTGCACGGGAATGCGACTTTGCACCGCACGAAGAATGCTGAACATGGAAAGATGATCTCCCTGCGCCCAGCCCTCGAGACTCGCCAGCGTTTTACGGTTAGAGACGGCCGCCGACTGACAGTTCCGGACAACGGCTGCCAGCGGACCGATCCGTTCCCATTCGCGCCGGGCCCGATCCAAATTGGCATTGAGGGTCATTTTTGAAATACCCGCCAACGAAAAAACCAAAATGGTGATCCCTGCAAGAACACTGATGGAGCCCAGCGCCATCACCTTCATGCTGACGATTCCCTGATAGCGCCGTTCTGATTTTTTAAGCAGGTTAATTTGCAGACTCATACGGCCTCCATCCCCGCCAGCGCCGCGCCAACTGCCGCTGCAAAGCGGGATTCCTGTCCAATTAAATTTTCCGGATAGGTATCGGGCGGAATTTCAATTTTTTCGAAGGGGTTCCAGACTTGTGGAATGAAACCGAGAACCTCTTTGATGGCCGTCTGCCAATAAGACGATGTGGAGAGTCCGCCGGAAATATAGACCGCAGAGAGCATACTCTTGTTCTGACGCTCCACAAACTCACGGTAGATTGAAAGCTGTTTAGTGAACGGGCTCAGTACCTGCCGGATCGGAAGCGAGACATCCACAGAACCGCCGGAAAGGATGGTGCCGGCCATATCGGCATCCACACCGAGTGTCACCTGACCCTGACGTAACAGAGAATCGCCGCCCACATCAAAGCGGTTGACGAGCTGGAGCTGATTGCGATGCAGGAAGGCAACATACGTATGCCGCGCACCGGTTTCAATCAGGCAGATCGTTTGATTTTCGGTCTGTGCACCGCAATTAAAAAGGAAGGCTGAAAACGCGGCCAGTCCGGAAACCTCCAGCGAATGCGGAGCGGGTGCTCCGGTATCAAAGAGATCCAGATAATGCCGAACCGTTTTTTCAGGCAATGCAATGCCCAGCAGGGTGCTGTCGCGTTTTCCTTTCGCACGGGAAAGCACCCGGCCGCCGACGCGGAAGTCGGTGGCAACACTCAGATTTTCGCGCACCACGGCTTCAATACTTTCTTCTTCCGAAAGAGACTGCGTAAAGACACGAAGCATCACATTATCTATCGTAGCACACAGTGCCGCGTAATAGGCTGCCAGCGGCTTGGGAAGCACAGGGCGTTCTTCGGCATTCATCCCGCAGGGTGGAAGGACATCGGCTGCGGCCAGCGCAATGTGATCTTTGTTTTTTTTAAGGCGAACGGCTTTGACGCCGGTCGTGGCAAAGTCAAGGGCCAGCAGGTTCACCAAATGGCGCCTGCCCTGTTCTTTACCAACGGCGGATTTCAGTTTTAAATTCATAGGCTAAAAATTTTATTCATCTGGTTTTCGTGTCGCATACCGAACCCATCCAACTCCGATCCCGATTAGAATTAAAAGCATGATTGATACCATAATGCGATGATTTCTTTTGGAGGCTTTCCCCGCCTGACCGGCAGAGTCCGCATCGGATCCTGGCGCGGCCTCTGCGCGGCCACTTCGCATCCCCGGCGGTATAGCAATTTCCGCACGGGTTCGATCGTAAGCCTGAACGGCCTCTGCCTGCCGCTCAACCTGTCGTTTTTCATAGGTATCCGTTAACTGCTGCCGATAAACTCGTAACTGCGGCTCGCGGGCCTTTGCACCCGGCGGAAGAATGGCCCGCGCAGAACCTGCCAGCAGAATGAGAATCAACAAAATGATATTGCGGTATGTCATGGAACCAGCTCCGTCCATTGTACTTTACGACCATCCGATCCCTGCCGAGGAAGCATACCGACCAGCCAGGGCGAAAATCCAAGATTGTCCCGGGATCTGGAACCAAGACGAATGTCCCAGTTGAGTGTCAAGTTACCGTGCCGCACAACAGACTCGTCGCGGCAGATAAACGCCCCGTTGAGCGTTGCATTGAGAAAAACTCCGGCAATCAGGTGGTTGGCGTAGAGTGAGCCGTCAATCCAACTGATGTCTGAGCTGACTCCCAGAGCATTGATCGCCGCATCGCTGATCATCGGGTCATAGAAATGGCGGGTACTGCCGTCTGAACGCAGTTCAGAACCGTTTCCATCCGGTTGCGTATAGTCACCGTCAAAATAAGGAATCCCGTCCGAATAATAGCTGACATAGCCCAGCGCGGCATCACTGGCATCGGTGGCATGAGACCCGGTATACGGGCTTTTAAGAAAACTGGTATCCAGCGCCGATGGGTCACCGAACGCCATACTGCCTTTGGCGCAGAGCCCAAGGAAGTCTTTGGTTTTATTGGCGTCCGCAGTCGTCGTTGGATTACTGTCCGGGTGAGGCCACGTTGGAGGATCTTTCGCAATCAGATCCCCGATAATGTAAATATTGCGGCCGGCATAAAGCGTGCCCTGTCCGGTATAATAGCCTTTGATGTATATATCGCCGGTTGCGACAACAATCCCTGAAATGTTAATCGGATCCGCTTCTGTGCCGATCAGAATCAGGCATCCGGTATCGTTGGTGCCGATCCCTGCATTTTCGCCGGTATTATCGCCCCAAACGGCAGATGCTGTTACACTGCTGTTGCTCACGACACCGTTATTTGCAATGGCATAGTCCTCATATTCCGCGAGAGGTCCAACAAACGGCATTTCTTTGATTGTGGCCAGTTCATAGGATGACACATTATCGTCATATCCCTGTTCCCAGTAGGTATTGGTGTTTGACCGGTTTCCATCCGTGTATTTCATCGGGCGGGCACGATCATTTCCATAGCCTGACCAGGAATCGCTCTTGTACGTATGCTTGCTGAGAATGTCGCCGCCCGAATAGCGGTCTCCATTTACTTTCAGCGAAGAGTACTGCAAATCAAGATCCTTGTTGGCATAAACATCTCCGTTAAAGTCGGCATTCACTCCGGAAAAGAGCCCGATGTTATCAATGAAGAAAATATTATCAAATACGGACCCATCGGCCCCGCCAACAATTGGCGACGGTGCATAATAATATTGGACGACTTCGCGCACTTTACGAGTGATCCCGCCATGGGTAGCCGTCGCGATGTTCGTAATGGAAATCGTGGCCGTGTCATTGGTTAGATCCTTACTCACCGCACCGGCCGCGGTCACGACTTTAGTGGCGACAACATAGGTTGAGGGTCCATAGGTATTCGTCCAATACATCCATTTTGTAGAGTTCGTACTGTCCAGACCATCAAACATATTAACGTCATGGGTCGTCACGGCCTTAACCACCTGATCCATCTCATATTCCCGCTGCTCCAGACCGGACTGCAATCCCAATAGACACTCGTCGCGCATGCGCCACTGGTCGACCGTGGCAAAGCTGTTACGCGCAGAAAAAAGAAATGCACCGCCGACCAACGAGGCAATGAGAAGAAGCATTAACACCGCCGGCAGCACGAACCCTTGATTATCTTGTTGCGGTTTCATTAAATTACTCCTCATTGACCAGACTCACGCTGATGGTTTGCGGCTGAGTAAACGTCTGACCGGCNNGATAGGAAATCGTGACCAGATCATTACTCGTGGAAACAGCGAACGAATCCACTTTAACATTCGGCACAGCACTGCCGGAACTCTGTCCGTAAACCCAGGGCAAAACACCTTTTCGAAGTTGAATATCCTTATCGTCGGCTGTACCGGGCCAACCGCGCACGAGATAGGAAACCGACGACTCTCCCTCCCGTTGATAGGTAAGCGTCTGCCATCCGGAATCGATGGAAAGCACCACATTTGTGGCAGAGATGAGTCCAGTCAGATTCGTAATTCCGCCAGATGCATAAGTCGTTACACCACATAAAACCCGTTCACGGGAGATCCGTGCGACCTGCGCCAGCCGCCAGTGGGCGGTAGCATCTTTCCAGAGCGAAAAACATTTACCCAACAGTATCCCCATAGCGGCAAACACCATCACCGAAATACTCACAGCCAGCAGCACTTCGACCAGAGTAAAACCGTATTGACGTGCCCCGAGATGCGGAATGCGGGATGCGAAACATTTCATAGGCGATTTGCCTGCCTCTGCCTCCTGACCTCTGACTCCTAATTTCTGATTCCTGCTCTTCATATTAACGCTCCCCGTCCCAGCGCCAGACGGACGCACGTGCCAAAGGATTCGTTCCGACCTGTAACGGGCTGTTGGTCGGCGGCCAAACCGTCACCCAGATTTCCCAGTAACGGGGGGTTACAACCTGTTCCGCCAGGATATGGCACTCCACCCAGCCATTGGTCGACATCAAACTCCACTCCGGAGTCGGCTTGCTATAGAGTTCACCGGAAATCTTCACAGGATCCGACCGGTTATACACCTCCCACAGGTTATCAAAGGCGATACTCTGAGCCTCCAAACGGGCCCGCGAGCGCATCAGGATGCGGTAGGCCATCAGCATTTCGGTATAAACAATAACCGCCGCGATGCTCACCAGGAACATGGAAATCATCACCTCCACCAGCGTAAACCCGGATCTGGATATTTTTCTTCTCATGATGGTTATTGCTCAATGATGTAGTGATACTGCGATCCAACTTTACGAAATTTTCCCGTGCTGAGGTTCCCGTCGTCAACCAGCTTATCAAAATCAGTCATCTGATCGATCGACTTGGTCGGTGCAGAAATGGATACCGAATATTGAAAATGGTAGCCATTATCCCAGTCCCATCCGCCACCCAGCTCCGTCGGACTGCTCCACCAGTCGTCGATATTGAATTCAGAAAAATAATCTGATATCTCCGGGGGAATCTGCCCCGGATTTTTATCGGCCGGATAACTGCCCATCTCAGAACGATAAAGCGTAAAAGCCATGACTGCTGTGCGAAGTTTGCTGGCTGCCTGTGCATTTTCCTTGCTCTGGATGGCATGCGTCACGGCCAGAAAAAGGAATGACGCAATCATGGCGATAATCACCACGGTGAGCAGAACCTCCACCAATGTGAACCCGTATCGTTGATTACAAGGCTTCATAAAATTATATTCCTGACCGTCTTGCAATGACGGGAACCGCAAAGTTTAAACGCTACGGTTGCTAAATTACTGTCATCCGGCATTTTATCCAGCAGAATTATTTTCTGATCAGAACGACATGCCGCACGGACAACCCGTTTAAACCAGCCCGTTTTCACTACGTTACCATGGTCTGTAAAAGCATTGTATGTGCCATATCAAACAATTTTTTCAAAGGATAGCCACGCCGCGCGCGCCGAAAAAGATCCGTTCTCATGCACTGCACGAAAAATATTCTCGCAACCGAGAAAATTAAGACCAAATTCAGTGGCTTTTGAAAAAGGGGAATTCAGGTTCAGGCGGCCAGCGCCTTTTTAATCTGAGCCAGCCGCTGGTCATACTCCTGAGGAGAAACCAGATAAGCATGACACCGGCATCCGGCCTCTTCAGCGGCGCGATCTAACAGCTCGTTATCAAGCGGATTCAGCACGGCCAGCAGAAGCTCGCCACCGACACGCGAGAATGGCAGTGCCCCGTAATGACTGATAAAATCGAGAGGCAATACCGTACGCAGCTCTTCCTGCTCATCAAACTGACTCAACGCAATGATCGGCACCCCGCTTTTCACGCACAGGTGCGTCATCAATCGGTCAAACCGGCTGAAATTGCGATCATGCAGAATATGCAGCACCGTAACCGGGGTGTTCATATTACCTGAAGACATCTCGGTGAGATCATGCAGGACATTGGAATATTCTTCTTGAGAAAGCTGTTCGTCCTGAAACAGCTCCCACGCCAGCGCCATTTCAGATTCAATCCCGCCTTTGCGGCCCGAAGGCGGCGGCATAGGCGCTGCAGGGCTCATCAGGTCAGCCACGGCCTGCAACTCAGTCAACCGATCGATTCGCTTTTGAACCTCCGGCATATCATCGACAATAGATGCGTATTGGTTGAGTACAAACGCAATCATCTCAGCGTTCTGTGCCGCGCGTGCGCCGTCATCCAGTCGTTTCAGACATTCAAACGCCTTATCCGGCTGTTCGAGCTTCAACGAAGTTTCATATAGCGCACGCAACGTGAACAGATCGTCCGGCATCACCTCGAGAATCTGCTCGAGCATCGCAACCGTTTGCTGAAGTTCATCCTTGGGATTCGTCGGTTCGCTCATGGGCTCCTCCTAATACAATACTCAACAGCCGGATTAAAGCACGATTTGTGCCCGGAATGCACTACCTCTTTTCCCAAACATTGAACCTGAAGTATTCCAATACGTGCTTTTTATATGTCAAAATGCAACGACCCGTAGGGAAGAGTCAAAACTCTCCCTGAAATTTTCCAAGGATTGGAAAACAGAGGGTGCTTGTTTCCAATGTTTGGAAAGTCTATCGTCGGCCCGACGCTTGGCATCGTTTGTGCTCATCTAAACTGCGGCGGTATGACTATGAGTGATAAAACTTACAGAACTCTAATGGAGATCCTTCTCGTCCGCTTCCCCGTTCCGGAAGACGCGATGCTGACCGCCCGCATGGAGGCGGAAAAAAGCGGCACCCCGCTGGAGGAAGTGCTGGTAACGCAAGGCATCGTGCCCGCTCCGGTGATGCTGCTGGCCACGGCGGAATATCTGGAAATGACGCCGATCAGCCTCGACGGTTTTCAGATCGACCAGTCGCTGGTCGAAATGCTTCCGCGCACCACCTGGGCCCAGCTGAAAATGCTTCCGCTCTGCAAAACCGGGAAATTGCTCACCGTCGCCGTCGCCGATCCATTCAATATCATGGGAATCGAGCACCTCAAAACGCAGGTGGACTACCAGATTTCCCCGGTGATTGCCGACCCGAAAGATCTTCTCAGCGCGCTCGAAGGCGCAACCAAAGAAAGCTCGATCGGCCTTGAGGATATTCTCAGGGATATTGAAGACGACAGCGAACTCGAACTCGGTCACGATGCGACCATGGCAGATAATCTGGACGAAATGCTCGAAAGCGCCTCTGACGCGCCGGTCGTGCGTATCGTAAACTCGATTTTGATTGAAGCTCTTCGCAAACATGCGAGCGATATTCACATCGAACCGATGGAAAAGAAGATCCGCCTGCGGTACCGCGTAGACGGCGTACTCTACGAAAACCCCAGCCCGCCAAAAAGCGTGCAGTCGGCCATTTCGTCGCGCATCAAAATTATGTCGAACCTCGACATCGCCGAGCGGCGCATTCCGCAGGATGGCCGCTTCAAAATTAAGGCGCTGGGCAAAGAGGTCGATCTGCGCGTGAGTTATCTGCCCACCGTGCATGGCGAAAAAATCGTCATGCGTATTCTGGACAAGACCTCGCTGGCTCCTAATCTGGAAGCGCTTGGACTGGAACAAAAGGCTTTCGATGATTTGAAGTATGCGATTGCGAAGCCGCACGGCATGCTGCTCGTAACCGGCCCGACCGGCTCCGGTAAAACGACCACGCTTTATTCCGCACTTCAGGAGCTCAATCAGGAAGATGTGAATATCATTACCGTGGAAGATCCGGTTGAATATCAGCTCGGCGGAATCAATCAGGTGCAGGCCCGCCCCGAAGTCGGATTGACGTTTGCTTCCGGCCTGCGCTCCATTCTGCGCCAAGACCCCGATATCGTCATGATCGGTGAAATCCGCGACAACGAAACCGCTTCGATCGCCGTGCAGGCGGCGCTGACGGGGCATCTGGTAATCAGTACATTGCATACCAACGACGCAGCCGGCGCAATCGCGCGTATGGCGTACATGGGAATTGAGCCGTTTATGCTTTCGTCGTCGCTGGTGATGACACAGGCGCAGCGCCTCTACCGCAAGCTCTGCCCCTTCTGTAAGCAGGCCGTTGAAATTCCGGAAAAGACGCTTCGTTTCAACCATCTTGATCCGGATCAGTTCAAAGACACCACTTTTTTCGCAGCCAAAGGATGCCCGAAGTGTAGCGGACTGGGCTATAAGGGCCGCGGTGCGATCATGGAAATTCTGCTGATAAACGATGAGATCCGGGCGAAGATTCTGCAAACCTCCGAGGCGAGTGCCCTGCGGGAAGTCGCCGTGCAGAACGGGATGAAGACACTGCGCGAAACCGGTCTCTCCCGGGTACGCGACGGATTAACAACCATTGATGAAATTCTGCGAGTAACAACCGGATAGTCAGGAATCGTAAATTATGGCACCAACAAAGAAAAAGAAGGTCAGCGGAGCGCGGAAAATTCGAATGAAGGAGCTTCCGCTCTACACCCGTCAGCTGGCCGCCATGCTCTCCTCCGGAATGCCGCTGGTGCAGTCCATCGTTGCTCTTGAAGAACAGACCGCCAATAAACATTTTCAAGCGGTTCTCGCGGGAGTCCGGAGCAGAGTTGAGGGCGGCGCCATGTACTCCGACTCGCTGGAAGAATACCCACAGATATTTGACGAACTCTACGTAAACATGATGCGCGCCGGTGAGACCGGCGGAATGCTGGCAGAAACCTGCGAGCGCGTCGCGTCCTTCCTGGAAGCCTCCAACCGCCTGCGCTCCAAAGTGAAGTCCGCAATGATGTATCCGACGGTCGTTATCTGCGTGGCCCTGATCATTTCTACCGCTCTGATTATTTTCATCGTGCCCACCTTCGCAAAAATGTTTGCCGGATTCGGAGCGGATCTTCCGAAGCCCACGCAAATGCTGTTGGATACGAGCAATTTCATTCGCGGATACTGGTATATTGTGCTGGCCTCCATCGCCGCAATCATCTACATCCTGCGCCGCTACGCCGGCACTGAAAAAGGCGCTTATACCATAGATAACCTGCGACTGCATTTCCCGCTGCTCGGCAAGCTGGCGCTGAAAATCGCCATTACCCGTTTCGCCTCGACCTTTGCGCAACTGATGTCCAGCGGAGTGCCAATCATTCAGGCCATGACCATCGTCGGTGTGGCCACCGGCAACAAGGTCATCGGCAAGGCCATTCTGGATGCCCGTTCCAGCGTGGAGCAGGGAAACACCATCTCCTCCACACTGAAAGGGAATACGCTTTTCCCCAGCATGCTGATTCATATGCTTTCGGCCGGTGAACAGACCGGTAAGATGGAAGAGATGCTGACCAAACTGGCGCAATTTTATCAGGAAGAAGTCGACACCATGCTGGAAGGACTCACCTCAATGCTGGAACCGTTGCTGATGGTAGTAATCGGAGTGATGATCGGTGGTATTGTGCTGGCCATGTTTATGCCGATTTTCAAGATGAGCGAAGTGGCAATGTGAGGAAGAAACCCTTTATGAAAACAAAGAAACAGGAAGAAGAAGCGCGCCCGGTATCGTGGAGCACGATGATGGGAATGCTCGGCGGACGACTGGCCGCCATCAGCGGCTTTCTGATCGTTTTATCCTTCGTGCTGAAACAGGACAGCATTGCGTTCTACGCCTTCATCGCGTTTTCCTACATCATCACGATTCCTTACTCACTCTGGATGCGCAATCAAGATCGCATGAGGCGGCTTGCCCCGTTGCAGTTCTTGGTCGATNNCCTGGTGTATTTTGCCGGCGGCCTTCAGAACGATTTCCTGATTCTTCTTTACCCGCTCATCATTTTATCTGCCGGCATCATCCTGCCGCTCAAACAAACCATCCAGATCACCATACTGGCCATTGTTTCGTACACGCTGGTCATCCTGCTGATGTCGCAGAACATTCTCATACAATATCCGTCTGCGGCAGCGACCCAGAACATGATGACCACATCCGGTGCAATGGCCTTGCGCATCCTCATCTTCATCTTCTTCGGCATTGCCAGCTCCTATGTTTCGCGCCGGTGCGACTATATCAGTAAAAAAGAAAAGCAGTTCCGCGACATTACAAAAATCATTTTCGAAAACGTCAAAACCGGCCTGTTGCTGCTCGATGCTGACGACCGGATTCTGATGGTTAACGACCGGGCCTGCATCCTGCTCAGCCGCGATGAATCCGAGCTGACTGGAAAAGCGCTCTCCACCATTCATCTTAAACCCTCAGAAATCAAAAACGGAGATACCGATCTCCGAGGCGCGTCAGACTATTTCCGCCGCTCCGACGGATCCGTCTTCCCCGTCAGCATCGAAGACGCCCGCCTCACCCTGCCCGCCGAAGCCGTACCGCACGCTAACGCTCCGTCCGGAAGCCTGGTCGACACCCGCATTCTTAACTTCAACGATCTCTCCCACTTCCTGCGGCTGCAAAGCCAGACCCGCCAACTCGAACGCATCAAAGCCGCCGCCAATATGGCCAAGGAAATGGCGCACCAGATCCGCACTCCGCTCACCGGCATTTCCGGTGCGGTTCAGCTCCTCCAGCTCAACCTGAAAAACGAAACGGAAGACGACATCGCCGCGGCCAAAGAACGCGAAGATCTCTGTCATCAGATCGTCATGGAATCCATCCGAATGGACAAAGTCATCCAGAACTTCCTCGACTATGCCGAGTTTTCACCAAAAGACGTCCGTGAACTCATCCAGATGGACATTGACCAGAAAACCGATTCGCATTGACGACATTTCGGATATTCGACATCTCTACGCGTTGCAGAATCCCTGTTTCACCGGTTTTCGTTATCCACAGCGAATTGACGTATTCCGGCATTTAACGGTAGACGGGCATTCTCGAAATTGATAAATTCCCTTTACTTTCAAAAATAAGAAACGAGATGTGGTTATGCCGCGAATCCTTATTGTAGACGACGAACCAACCATTCTAAACCTGCTGAACAAAATCCTTATCGGGCAGGGATATGATGCAACCCCTGCCAGCAATGGCGAAAAAGCGTTGCAATTGCTTCAGACCGAAAAATTCGATCTGATGATTTCCGATATCAACATGACGCCGATCAACGGCATGGAACTGCTCCGCAAAGCCGCTCAATCCTGGCCGGACATGGGCGTCATCATGCTGACCGCCTACGGAACCGTCGCCACCGCCGTCGAAGCCATGAAAGAAGGCGCCTTCGATTACATCACCAAACCGTTCAAACTCGACGAACTGGTTCTGACCGTTCAGCGCGCGCTCGAATACCATAACGCCATCACGGAAAACAAAGACCTCAAAGCCCGGCTCGAACACAAAGAACATTTGGGCGGCATCGTCGCCGAAAGCCCCGGTATGCGCAAAGTCTGCGAAATGATCGAACGCGTTGCCCCCACATCGACCACCGTGCTGATCTATGGCGAAAGCGGCACCGGCAAAGAACTCGTTGCACGCGCCCTGCACCACTACAGCCCGCGCAAAGACGCCACCTTTATGGCCATCAACTGCGCCGCCCTGCCCGCTCAGTTGATGGAATCCGAACTCTTCGGTCACGTCAAAGGTTCCTTCACCGGGGCCGGATCCACAAAAATAGGACTGTTTGAAACCGCGCATGGCGGCACCCTTTTTCTGGATGAAATCAGCTCCATGCCGCTCGAAATCCAGTCGAAACTCCTGCGGGTTCTGCAGGATAAAAAAATCCGAAAAGTCGGCGGATCTGATCATACCGAAGTCGATATCCGCATTATCGCCGCCTCCAACGAAAAACTCGAAACCCTCATCGAACAGGGAAAATTCCGCGAAGATCTTTACTACCGCCTCAGCGTCATCAGCATCGATATCCCCCCGTTGCGCAACCGGCCGGAAGACATTCTCCCGCTCGTGGATCACATCCTGCGACAGGAACTCGGCCCAGGCGCGGAACTTCCACAGATCGACCACGATGCCCAGAGCGTTCTCGATAACTACAACTGGCCCGGCAACGTGCGGGAACTCGAAAACGCCATTCAGCATGCCATGACCTTTTCTCAGGGAAATATCACCAAAGACGCGCTGCCGGCAAAAATTGTAAACACCGTCGAAGAAGGCATTAGGTCCGGCGTCATCACCAGCCGTCACGAACAGTTTAAAGCAAAATCCCTTAAAGCGTTCCTTCACGACAAAGAAAAAGAATTCCTTCAGCGAACTATTGAAAGTATGAACGGCGACAAGGAAAAAGCAGCCAGCGAGCTGGGCATCAGCCTCGCCACCCTCTACCGCAAGCTCCCGGCCGACCTGAAAAAATAGAAAACAGGATGTTTATTCTGAGAATTCTCAAACCCGAGACAAACCGGATGAGTCAGGGTTTTCCTGATAGAAGTTTCAGGGCCTATCGCAATTTAGATATAACATACTCAATAACAATAGATTGCAAATCTGTTTTTGAAAGATACAATACGGACATACGTTACAACGATTTTAGGCACGCATACTGCTTATAATTGAACTCCGACTTTGAAAACCGGGACACAAAACAAACGCCTGAATCACGAAATAAAATACCGGTGGTAAAAAAGAAAAAATAAAAATAAAGGTAAGTAAAAATGAAAAAAACGAATAAAAAAGGGTTCACCCTCGTCGAAATCATGATCGTTGTCGCGATCATCGGTCTCCTGGCCGCCATCGGTATCCCGTCCATCATCGGTGCCTATGCCAACGCTCAGGAGAAGAGCAAAGAACGCAATATCACTGAAGTCGAAAAGACTAAAGCGATGGCAACCCTGCCGACCCCCCAAGGAATCAACGCAACGAATGGTCAAGATGTAAGTGCCTACGTTATCAGCAACCTCGGACTCACTGCAGCGAGCGATCTAAATGTTGGCGATTCCACATTTACAATCAATGCACTTGGTACTCGTGCCTCCTACTAAGCAATATTAAAAAGCTTAGAAGATCCCTGAAGCCTCAGCTTCAGGGATTTTTTTTAGCTCTCTTAAAACTGATGATACCTTTTCTTTTTTCTCTGAAGAAACCGGCAAGTCAAGAATCCGCTGCAAATCCGGCAACGCCGATCCAATGCGACCGTCCTTGATCTTCAAGACCGCTCGCAACTGCAGAGCTTTGGCACACAGCATGGGATCAGCTCCGGCCAACTCGATCAGATCATCATATATCTGCTCCGCATGAACAGAATCGCCCATCTGCTCACACGCCCATCCGCGAGCCAGCATGATCTTGCAGGTTTCTTTTACCGAACGGGTCAGACTGGCGGCCTCATCCCATTTTTCAAGCGCAGCGTGGTAACGCTTAAACCCGGCCAGCGCCAGTGCCGCATTATGCAGAACCATCGCAGATCGGGGATTAAGCTGATTCGCTCGCTGAAAATGAACAAGCGCCTCTTCATATTCCGCCTGATCCAGAAAAACCAGCCCCAGCTCGTTATGCCCGATAGCGCTGGCATCATCCTCCATCACAGTGCGACTCCAAAGCCGGCCCTCATCCCCCCATACAAAGGCATAAGTCCCCGTCTGAAGAGCAAAAATACAAATAAACACAGACACGGCGAGATAAACCGTCCGACGAAGAACACGCACCCGACTTAGACCGGAAGAAAAAAGTACAGACACAGAAACCGCTGCAAAATATGTAAACCGGTCTGCATACAGCTGAACCCCACTTTGGGTAATTCCAAGCATTGGAAAAATGAGAATCAGAAAGGTCCCGAAGGTTCCAATGATTGGAAAAAGTCGATGCCGGAACAGAAACAAAAAAATCAATACGACTGTCAGTAAAACCATAGAAAAAAGAACCTGCCAGCATTCTGGATGTTTTTCATAAAGAGGCAAAAGATGCCGCGGCGATACCGTTTTGAGTAGATAAAACCAAATCCCGTAAACGGCCTGTCCAAAGCGCTCGACCAGTCCATACTGTTCAATCGGTGCCATGCCGCCATGGGTTTGTTTGGCCAGAAAAGCGGTTGTGCCGGTCAGCAGTGAGAGCGCAAAAAAAGGGGTTTTTTCAATTGCGCAACGGAAGGCTGTTTGCGGAGAAATAATTCGCCGCAGCGGGAACCAGTCGATCAGCAGCAGAACCGGCGGCAACATCATACCGATCCCTTTGGTACAGGTCGCCAGCGCAAAACAAAGCAGTGCTGCAAATGAATAACGCTTTTGCGCAATTGCTCGCAAATAAAACAAAACCGTCAGCAGGCAAAACGTCGTACACAACAGATACCCGCGCGTGGCCAGCCACGCCACGGCCTCCNNGGATGAACCGCCCAGAATAGCGCCGCCAGCGTTGCCGCGGCATAGCCACGTCCGTTTTTCTCTTTTAAAAATGCCAGACAGAGCCAATAAACCAGCACGGCATTCAGCGTGTGCAGCAGCAGATTGGTCACGTGCCATCCGTGCGGATTCATTCCCCAAATCTTAAAATCCAGAGCATAACTCAGCCAGCTCAGCGGCTGCCAGTGCCCGAACCAAAAGGTGGTGCACATCCAGTTCCACTGAGATAGCCCCAAACCGCGGAAATAGGGATTTTCGACAAATAACACTTCATCATCCCAGTGCAGGAATTCTCCGTGTAAAATCGGTAGAAATAAAATAAGAGTCAATCCCGCCACCAAGATCATCCAAGCATATCGTTGCGAAATTCTTTTCATAACACCTTTTTAACCAACGTTCATACATCCTGCCAGTCCATTATTTTAGCTGTCCGTACGGCATGGACTATGCTTAAAATACAGGCAACCCGTTTCCCGGAGACTGATTATGAAAAAAGCATTCACGCTCATCGAGATTCTCATCGTCGTGGCCATTCTCGGCCTGATAGCCGCCATCGGAATTCCCTCCTTTATCGGCGCACGCCAGGGCGCGGAAGATAATATGAAAGAGGTCAATATCTCCGCCGTGAACGCCGCCAAAGAACAATGGGCCATCATTAATAATAAAGCGACCGGCACATCCGTCGTCTGGACCAATATCGCATCTTACATCGGCAACAGCGTCACCAATCAGTCCGGTCTGGATGTCGGCGGCGACTCCATTACACTAAACCCCGTCGGCACCAGCGCCACCTATTAAGCAACCCCGCTCTAGTCTGAACTATTCATAAAAATGCTTGGGGATATAAAATATTTGGTGAAAATTTCATATCTTCATCGAAATTAATTGGTGCTGTTCCCTACCATTTTTATGAATAGATCAGGTTAAAGCCAATCTGTAACAGAGCGATCAAACCCTGTGCCGTGTTGATAATTATAGGTCGCGGCTCGGAGGGCCTCTCCAACGACGGCGAGATCATAGTCAAACTGTCCGTCGAACGGAATTTCGTTGCGGGCGAATCCGCCCTGCTCTTCCGGCAGAAGTTTAATTCCGAACCGCTCCGGTTCGCGGGCGATTTCGCTATGCGCGGTGAGCGCAAAACGGTGCCAGTAAGCCGAGTGCAAAGCACCTGCTTCCATCAGACGGCGGACGGTTTCCAAACCTTGGAACGTTTCATCCAGCGTCTGCGTTGGAAATCCATACATTAAATAAACGTGCGTCATGATGCCCGCGTCGGCGAAGTCGGCCAACACCCGCTCCGCGCATTCGACGGTGATGCCTTTGTTCATCAGCTTGAGTGTGCGGTCGCAGCAGGTTTCGAGTCCGCCGGTGACGGCGATACATCCGGCGGCAGCCATTTTTTCGATCAGCTCCGGCGAAAGCCGTTTTTCAAAACGGATGTTGCCCCACCAGGAAATTGCCCGGTTGCGCTTTTGCAGTTCGTCGGCCAGCGCTTTCAGGGCTTTCGGCGGGGCGGCTTCGTCGACGAAATGNNAAAAGGCGCAGCGTTTCCAGCAGCAACCGTGCGCAAGAACCAGTTTGTTCCAGCGTCCGTCCGACCAGAGCCGCGTGACGGGATTGAGCACTTCAAACAGACCGAAGTACGAATCCATCGGCAACCCGTCAGTTACCGGCGGCGGAAGTGTGTCGTGTGCGACCGGTTCTTCGGCGCAGTCATAAAAGCGTACCGCGCCGTTTTCGCGGACGAAGGTGCGGACGAGTTTCGAGGGTTCCGAACCTTGGACAATCCGCAGGAGCGGAAGCATGCCGCTGTCGAGTCAAACAAAGTCCACATAGTCGAAAATGGCCGGATCGGTCAGCTCGCGCAGCTCAGTGTTCACATAGCCGCCGCCGAGCACGATGTTCACATTTGCACACGTACGACGGATGCGCCGGGCGATGGCTAATGCGCCGAAAAGGCAGCCGGGAAACGGAACGGTGATCGCGACAAACTGCGGATTGTGTTTTTGAATCTGCTCGTCCGTCAGTTTTTCCAACCATTGGAAAAAGCAACTGCGTTGCGGCACAGAATTTTCCAATTCATCTTGAATCTTTCCAAACATTGGAAGTTTCGCGCCGAGATGCTCGGCGTAGCGGGAAAAACCGAAGCGCGGATCGAGCTGCGCGGCGGCTTCAGCGATGTCGTCGAGAAAGAGACTACACAGATGGCGCGCGCGGTCGTGTTTTTCTAAACCCCGGAAGTTCCAGCCGAACTGTTTTTCCTGTTCCCATGCGCGCAGAAGATTCGGCCCTTCGGGCAGTGCGCCGCGTTTGGCAAAACGTTTGGCTAAAGACGGATTTTTGTCCTGTAAAAATTCTATCACGGCGTCGATGACGGCGGAATATTCTGCAGCGAGATTCAGTTGAGCGAGTCCGTCAGCGGAAAACAACTTGAGCAGAAGTTCGAGCGAAAGATCGGCCTGAACGGCCTCCTGCCCCTGCGCACGAAGCCACGCCGTGAGCATCGGCGTGGCGGCGTACGGCGTGTTCGGTTGCAACAGCGGAGGAGTAACGAGAAGAGTCTTCATAAATCCGAAGCACGAAACCCTAAATCCGGAACAAATTCAAACCATCAAATCAGAATGATTCAAATAGGGCGCTTCCCATTTGAATTTACCTGTTCTGCATTGTTTCGGAATTCGAAATTCGAGCTTCGAGTTTCCGGTGCGGCACCGCCGCACCGGTTTAGGTGGTTTCGGCGCCGCGGGCGAGCAGGACTTTTCCGGTGCGGACGAGCTCGATGATTTTGAATTTTTCGATCATCTCGACGAGCGCGTCGATTTTCGCCGGATCACCGACGGCCTGCAGAATCATGGAGGTTTCCGTTAAATCGACGGTTTTGCAACCGAAGTGTTCGGCGATCTGCAGAGCTTCGCCGCGATCTTCGGCCGCGACGGCGATTTTGATGAGTCCCATTTCTTTGACGACGACCGCGTCGTCGGTGTGGTCGGTGCAGTGCAGAACGTCGATGAGTTTGCTGACCTGACGAATGATCTGATCGAGTCCGTCGGCTTCGCCGCTGACGCCGATGGTCATGCGCGAAAAATGACCGTCGATGGCGGGCGAGACGACAAGCGATTCGATGTTGTAGCCGCGCCGTGAGAAGGTCTGCGCAACGCGGGCCAGAACGCCGGGTTTATTGGAAACGTAAACACTCAGAGTGTGAATGGGCTTTGTGTTAATCATAAACTCTCTCCTATATTAAAATGACGAATGACGAAATACCCAGACACGAAGGAAAACGTAAGTCCGAAGCACGAACCAAGACGATCATTGGGCATTTAGTCATTATACTTTTTCCTTGGGTGTTTGGGTGCTTCGGTATTCGAGCCTTATGTTGATCCCGTCGGTTTTTCAAGTTTTTTACCGCCGGATTTCGGGGCTTCAATGATCATCGCCTCGATGGGTTTTCCGGCAGGAATCATCGGGAAAACGTTGTCGGTTTTTTCAACCTCGCAGTTGATGAGGCACGGACCGTCATTATAGGCAAGCGCGGCTTTGATGACGCGTTTGACGTCGCCGGGGCGGCGCAGGTTGAAGCCTTTGATGCCGTATGCATCGGCCAGTTTGACGAAGTCGGGGTTTCCTTCGAGATCAACGCCGCTCATGCGGTCTTCATAGAAGAGTTCCTGCCACTGGCGAACCATGCCGAGGTAGTGGTTGTTGAGAACAACAAACTTGACCGGCAGTTTGTAGAGCGCGGCGGTGGCAAGTTCAAATTCGGTCATCTGGAAGCCGCCGTCGCCGACGACCACCCACACGTTCTCGTCCGGACGGCCGAGCTGCGCGCCGATGGCCGCCGGAACACCGTAGCCCATGGTGCCCGCGCCTCCGGAACTGAGGAAGTTATTCGGTTCGTCGGTTTTATAGAACTGCGCGGCCCACATCTGATGCTGGCCGACGTCGGTGACAACAACGGCTTTCCCTTCGGAAAGTTTGTAGAACTCGTCGATGACGTGCTGCATTTTGAGGTTGCCCTGCCGCTTGAATTTGAGCGGATATTTTTGCTTCCAACTGTCGATGGTTTTGAGCCACTCGGCGGTGTTAAGCTTGCCGACATGCTTGATCAGCTCTTCGAGAAATATCCGGGCGTCGGCAATGCAGTGGTATTGCGGCTGAATCATTTTTCCGATTTCCGCCGGATCGATGTCAGCGTGAATGACGACGGCGTCTTTGCAGAACCATTTCGGATCGCCGATAATGCGGTCGTCAAAACGCGAACCGATGTTCAGCAGCAGATCGCATTCGCACATGGCTTTGTTGGCATAAGCGGTACCGTGCATGCCAAGCCACCCGAGCGACAGATCGTGTGTTTCAGGAAAAATGCCTTTGCCCAGCAGCGTGGTGGTAATCGGAGCCTTCATTTTTTCCGCCAGCGCGCGCAAAGCATCCTTTGCACCGGAAATCATAACCCCGTGTCCGGCCAGAATAACGGGGCGCTGGGATTTGCTGATCGCCTCGGCAATTTCTTTAACTTTGTCGATGTCGATAGATTCCGCCCGGGTTTTGTAGCCGGGAATATCCATTTCGGCATGCAGATCGCCGGTGAACGGGCCGGCGCTCATGTCTTTGGGAATGTCGATCAAAACCGGGCCGGGTCGGCCGGTGGTGGAAATGTGAAATGCCTCGCGAATAGTGCGCGGAATGTCGTTGGTGGTTTTGAGTAGATAGCTGTGCTTAACAACCGGCATGGTCATGCCGAAAATATCCGCTTCCTGGAACGCGTCTTTGCCGATCATCCACGAGACGGATTGACCCGTCAGACAAATCATCGGAACAGAGTCCATCTGGGCTGTCATGATACCGGTAATAATATTGGTGGCTCCCGGACCGCTGGTGACGAGAACAACAGCCGGCTTGCCAGTGGCGCGGGCATAGCCGTCTGCCATATGCGCGGCACCCTGCTCGTGGCGAACCAGAATAAACTTAATGTTGCTGGGCGTGGTGATCATGGCATCAAAAATTGGAATCACCGATCCGCCGGAATATCCGAAAATATACTCGACTCCTTCCGCCTCCAGACACTTGATCAGCGCCTGACCGCCATCCATGACTATTTTTTCCATCGTTTTCTCCTTAAATCCAATTCGCCTTAAAAATATGAACGAAAAATACCACTGTTTTTTGATACATCAAGGCTATTTTTAATTTTTTTAACAAAAATAAGATTCATTTTGATGTGTGTTTTTTAACGAAACAAAAATTTAACCAAAATTTAAGGCCATTTTTGCATTCAAAAACCCAATCCACTCATTTTAAACCCAAAAAAGCTTCTTCCGGCAGACCAAACCCTTTGATATGATCGCGCCCCATGAGCAATTCATTGAATATTCTGATGGTCGCCGCGGAAAACGACGGCATTGCACGCTGTAAAGTCGGCGGAATCGGCGATGTCATTCGTGATATTCCTGCTGCACTGGCCGATCAGGGGTGTAAAACCTCAATCGTCACCCCTTCATACGGTTTTCTACACGAGCTGGACGGCGCCACCCGCGTTGCATCCATTCATTTTCCATTTGCCGGGCATCCGGATCAGGCGACGCTTTACCGCGTTCGCCCGCGCACTCAGGCGGCGGCGCTCTCTGTGCACTATGTCATCGATCACCCCGCCTTCCTGCACTACAACGCCGAACGGGAACAGTACGAGATCTACAGCAACGATCCACTCGGCCGGCCGTTTGCCACAGATGCCACCAAATTCGCCTGTTTTTGCGCCGCAGTCGCCGCCGCTGTACAGAACAACCTCTTCGGCCAGCTCAATATTCTGCACCTGCACGACTGGCACGCCGCTTTCCTTCTCCTATTAAGGAAATACGACCCGGCCTTTGCCGCGCTGAAAAATCTCCGTACCGTTTACACAATCCACAACCTTGCACTGCAAGGGGTTCGCCCGATCAGCGGCGACCGCTCTTCGCTCGAAAGCTGGTATCCGGACATCGACTTCGGCAATGAAATTCCCGACGAAGTGCGCGATCCGCGCTGGATCGACTGCATTAACCCGATGGCCATCGGCATCCGGCTGGCCGACGCCGTGCATGCTGTTTCTCCCTCCTACGCGAAAGAAATTCTCGAACCCAGCCGTCCACCGCAGTTCTTCGGTGGTGAAGGACTCAACGGCGACCTGCAGCGCGCCATGGCCGAAGGCCGGCTGCATGGCATTCTCAACGGCTGTGAATATCCCGCCGGACGGCCCGCTAAAATCGGCGCCAAAGAACTCTATTCACTCATTAAGGCCGAAGCCGTCCGCTGGGCCTCGCACCGCACCGCGCTTTCCTTCGCCGACTACACACTTTTCCAAACCTTGGAAAAACTGCTGGCCGCCCGCAGTAAACCCTCATTCATCGCCGTCAGTATCAGCCGCGTGGTGGATCAAAAAATGCTTTTACTCAAAGCACCCGGCAATGACGGCAAAACCGGTCTTGAAAAAATCCTTCAGGTGCTCGGTCCGAAAGGCCTCTACATCCTGCTGGGCACCGGCGACCGGGAAACGGAAATTTTTCTCACCGGAATCGCCGCTACGCACAACAACTTCCTGTTCCTGAACAGCTACGCCGCCGGACTCTCCGACGCACTGTATGCCTCCGGCGATCTCTTCCTCATGCCCAGCTCCTTTGAGCCGTGCGGCATCGGACAAATGCTCGCCATGCGCAACGGCCAGCCCTGTCTTGTTAACCGCACCGGCGGACTGCGCGACACCGTCCTACCCGGTGTCAACGGCTTCGGCTTTGAAGGCGCAACGCTGCACGAACAAATCGACAACATGGCCGCCGCGCTCGCCGCCGCGCTCAAACTGCACGCAGAAGATTCCAATGGCCGCGGCGCGGCGAAGCCTTCAGGCGAAGACGGATGGAAAAAAATCTGTGATGCCGCGGCCGAATCGCGCTTCCTCTGGGCCGACAGCGCCAAACTGTATATCGAAAAGCTCTATCGCGGGTAGGGACAGCGCGACTTGAATCTTCCAAGGTTTGGAAGTTATCCGCGTACATCCGTGTCCATCCGTGGTTAATTTTCCCAATGTTTGGAAAAGATTCGTGTCAATTGGCGTGATTCGTGATTAGACTCCCCGCATGACAAATCTATCGCTCGAACAGCGTATTCTCGCCGTCCTGAACAAACCAAAATATCAGCCGCTGACCCGACCTGATCTCGCCAAGGAACTCCGTCTGCGCGACAACGAACGTAACAAGTTACGCCAGGCGCTTCTCGACCTCCAGAGACAGGGCAAGGCGAAATGCCTGCGCAAAAACCGCTGGGCTCTGGCGGAAAAAAGTTCAAATCAGCCCAAAATCACCGGCAGCGTGCGCGTAATGGAAAAAGGCTTCGGCCTGTTCGCACCGGATGACGGCGGAGAAGAAATTTACATCGCCAATGACGACCTGAAGTGCGCACTTCACGAAGACCGCGTTTCAATCGAACTCTTTCCAAAGTCCGCGCCGGACCGGCGCGGCGGACGCAGCGGAAATGTTCCAAGGTTTGGAAACCGCGAAGGCCGCGTGGTCGAAGTGCTCGAACGCAAGAACACCGAAATCGTCGGACTTCTTCGTCGCACTCCCTATGATGCAACGGTCGTCCCGGATAATCTGCGCCTCGTGCATGATGTCCGCGTCGCGGGCTGGGAAAAAGGTCTTGAAGATACGCCCGCGGATTACAAGGTGGTGATTGAGTTCGACGAATGGACCGATCCGTTCAAGCCGCTGACCGGAACCGTGATTGAAGCGCTGGGTCACAAGGATGATCCGAACGTCGAGATGCAATGCATCCTGCGCACGCACGGTTTCCAGCAGAATTTTTCCGACGAAGTGCTCGCNNCGAGGCCGCCAAAATGCCGCACGAGCTGCGCCCCGAGGATTATGAGGGCCGGACGGATCTGAGAAAACGCCTGACGTTCACGATCGACCCCGAAACCGCGCGCGATTTTGACGATGCCATTTCGATCGAAAAAGTTTCCAATCCGCCTTCGTCGGGCTCCGGCGCGACAGGTGGTTGGAAACTTTCGGTGCACATTGCCGATGTCGCCCATTTTGTTCCGCGCGGCTCGCTGCTGGATAAAGAGGCACTGCACCGCGGCAACAGTATTTATCTGGTGGATCGCGTGGTGATGATGCTGCCGACAGAGCTGACGACGCGCATTTGCAGCCTGAACCCGAACGTGGATCGGCTGGGGNNACGCCGACCACGGGATCCCGTCCAACGTCACCGAAGCCATTCTTGCCCTGCGCCCGCTGGCCCGCGCGGCCCGCGCGCGGCGTACCGCCGAAGGTTCTCTTGAAATCAATACGCCGCAGATCAAGTGCCTGCTCGATAAAGAAGGCAAAGTCGCCTCGATCCGGAAGGGCGAGGCCAAGGAAGCCTATCAGCTGATCGAAGAGTGCATGCTGCTCGCCAACGTCGCCGTGGCGCGCAAGCTTAAGGAAGCTCAATGGCCCGCGATTCACCGGATTCACGAAGAGCCGGACGAAGAGCAGTGGGCGCAGATGGGCGCGGAGCTTCAGGCGCTCGGCATCAACGCCCTGCCAATGACGCGCCGCGACATCAATGCGATAATGGCAAAGATCGAAGGGACTCCGCTGGAATACACCGGAAGCCTCGCCGTTTTGCGCAACCTGAAACGCGCGGGTTATTCCGCTGAGCCCAAGGGACACTTCGGACTGGCGTTCGAAGACTATGTTCACTTCACCTCGCCGATCCGGCGNNAGAAAGCATCGAACTGCGGCGGGTTGAGTATTACAGCAATCTGCTCAAGAAGGGAGCAACCGGCCCGTACAGAGGATGCGTCATCCGGATTCTCAACAAAGGGCTGATCGTTGAACTCACCGATACGATTCAACGAGGGCTGGTTCCTTTTTCCTCTATCACTGACGACCGCTACGATGTGAACGGCACCAAGACCCACGCCATTGGACAGCGCACCCGACGGATGTTTAAGATCGGAGACGTGATTGACGTAGAACTGGTCAAAGTGGATCTGGCGCATAAGTTCATCGACTTCAACCTCGAAGGCCAAAGGGCGGCCACCGCATTCTCCGCGGGCAAACGCGTCGGCCCGCGCAGTAAAAAGAAAAAACAACAGGTCACCCTCACCGGCGAACGCCCGCGCGGCGCCAAACAGCAGAAACGCCGCAAACGGAAGTAATTTTTGATCGTCACCGCTCCCGCTTAAGCGTAAAACCCGCGCCTTATGCATATCATTTTAAAAAATGGACTGACTGCCGCCAGAAAAAATCTGGGGCCCGGAATTCTGTTGCAGGGATTCGCCCTAACATTGATGCTGCTCTATTATTTCAACGA
The DNA here is from genome assembly GCA_002423675.1 of Verrucomicrobia bacterium UBA5540. Taxonomy (GTDB): domain Bacteria; phylum Verrucomicrobiota; class Kiritimatiellia; order Kiritimatiellales; family Tichowtungiaceae; genus Tichowtungia. The sequence goes on along the minus strand of DINM01000026.1, from coordinate 2,284 downwards.
ACCGGTTCACCAAACCCTCCTGAAGGTTTCTGAGATCAAAAAACNNGATTCGCAAAGAAATCCCGAAAGGACGGCGCATACAGCATCTTTTTTTTCTGCTGGGCTTCTGGGCTATTCTGGGCCTGAGCATTGATGCACTGTACAAAGGACAAGCCGCTCTTTTCGGCGACCAAACTAACGCGGCAACGATCGTTAAAAAGGTTCTGGTCGATCAGTTTGTCTTCAGCGTGTTCTGGTCGGCGCCGTTTTCCGCAATTGCTATGAAATGGAAGCAATGCGATTTTTCGTTTCGAAAGACAACCGCTCAACTTTCGCCACGAATACTGTCTTTTGAAATTCCATCCATTCTGATTTCGCTTTGGGGGGTCTGGATTCCGTCGGTCGCGATCATCTACAGTCTGCCGCTGGCCTTGCAGTTTCCGCTCTTTAACATCGTGCTATGCTTCTGGTCTTTGTTGCTGACCGCTTTAAATAATGAAGAAAACAATGAACTCAATTGCCAGCAAACAACTGCTTGTTCAGGTTAAACCGCACGGTGCCGAACTGTGCAGCGTCCGAAGCGCAGATGGCTTTGAGTATCTCTGGCAGGCCGATTCGGCAGTCTGGAACCGTCATGCGCCGGTGCTTTTTCCAATGGTTGGGAAACTGCGCGACGGACAATATGCGCTAAACGGAAAAACCTACGAACTGTCGCAGCACGGCTTTGCCAGAGACATGAATTTTGAGTTGATTACTCAAAGTAAAACCACGCTCGTATTCCAGCTTTTGCCGACCGCCAAAACGCTTAAGTGCTTCCCGTTTAAATTCGCCCTGAACATCATTTATCAACTGGATGAAAACAGCCTCAAAATCGGCTATGAGGTGCAGAATAACGGAGAAGAAACTATGCCCTTCTCGATCGGAGCACACCCTGGTTTCACGTTGCCCGGCCCGATTGATGAATGCTTTCTGGAGTTCGAAAAGGTGGAAACACTGAACGCCCGGTTGCTCGGTCAACAAGGATTGTTCTCTCCAGAAACCGTTCCCGTCTTAAAAGACAGCAGCCTGCTACCGCTCAGCAAAACGCTGTTCGACCGCGACGCACTGATTTTTCTCGATGCCGAATCAAAGAAGATCACACTCGGCGCAAAAAACAGTTCTCGTCGACTGACGGTGGAATTCGACGGGTTTCCAGAGCTTGGAATCTGGGCCAAACCCGGAGCGCCGTTTGTCTGCATAGAACCATGGTACGGCTACGCCGACCCGGAAGAACCGTATGGTGACATCTGGAACAAGCCGGGCATTCTGAAACTGGTTGCAGGCGAAACCTTCACCTGCGAACACCGCATCATTATCGAAGCGTGATTGATTAAACCTTCGAGAAGAACCGGCGCTTGAGAGCAATCAGCCCGCCGCCAACAGCGATCAGCAGCATGGACACCGGCTCAGGCACAGCATTCAGCGTGACATTTGCGTCAACAAAGATGCCGTCTGCATCTTTGTCAGTGCTCAGCGAATATTCATCAAACCCGTCTCGAGCCGCGTTCTGTTCAAAATCCAGCGTACCGTCCTGCCCCCACAGCACCGCATTTCCGGTTGGATTATCAAAAAGTCCGTCGCCGTCATGTGCATCCACGTAGACCGTTCCGGTGAGCTGAAGACTGAAAATATTGTTGCCCGTATAACCGTTCAGGGTTTGTGAATCAGTTCTGTCCAAAGTAGAAGAGCCGTCCGTTGATCGTGTAGTTCCGGTCAAGCCGTTCAGCGAATCCGAAACGATAGAGCCATTTACTCGCAGGATCGAACTTAAGCTGTTAAAGCTCGCGATATCATCCGTTTCATCCGTTGAGTAATCATAAATATTGAGATAGGCGTGCAGTTCCGGAGAAAAGGTAATGCTGTATTCTTCCCAGTTTTCGGCGGTCACCGTCCAGGTCACTGTCACATTAACATTCTGGGTTAAATCTCCCGCTTTGTAGGCAGAGGCCTGTCCGATAAAGCGGTATCCCATATCCCCGCTGGAATTGCCAACCGTGTCCACTGTTGTACTGAGCGAACCGATTGTTGTTTGTGAAGACGAAGCGTTTTCCTGTGCATTGTCGTTGTCGTCTGACGTGCTGTTGCTATAGCTGCGTTTTACCAGCAATGCCGAACCGGTCAGCGGCAGAACCGCGAGCACTACCGCCATACATAAAATGAGTTTTCTTTTCATTAAAGGTCTCCACGATTTTTAAAAGCGTACCAGTAAAATCCGTACGATCTATACCGCGTTGATGAATAACGGTAAAGGAGGGACGAAACGACT
>DINM01000163.1 GCA_002423675.1 Verrucomicrobia bacterium UBA5540 | reverse complement strand
CCTGCGGGTCGAGTTGCCCGATAACGGCTGTGTGCGTATTCGCCGGACCGGAATTTATACTTATCCGACGCTGTGCACCCACAGCGCAAATACCTGGACCGACATCAGTGTTGAGGTTGCCAAGAACGGGGTGACGGTGCGCGGCGGCGGCGGAACCGTTGTTGCGGCCGGATCGTACAATGCACGGGCTTTCATCGGGCAGGGATACCATGAGGATGGAATGAGCGACACAATGACGGCGCTCTACGATATGAATAATCTGTATTCACAGGTAAGTGATGCATTGGCCTGGTGGAAGTTCAATGACGAGGTGTATGACTGGGCAGGATACAACGACGGTACGAAATCTGGCGGGTATTATTCGACCCTCAAGGTTGAAGGATCGAATGCACTGGGACTTGATGGTGTAGATGATTACGTTTCTACACCGCTTCGTTTGAACAGTACCGGTGATTTTACGATTGCACTGAATGTGAAATGCCTGACGAATCAGACGGCGGGAGGGAGTGTCTATCGGCCGATTGTCTATGCTGGAAATAATATAGACGACAAAGCGGTCGGCCTGCTGATGGGGAGAGACGGGTTTTATAATGGATGGGTTAATTTCCGGATTGACGACGGAACCTGGTACAACGTTAACATCAATGACGGGAACTATCACCACCTGGCACTGGTTCGTGAGGGCAATACCCGCAAGGCCTATCATAACGGAACCCTGCTGGGAAGCTCAGCCATTATCGATACCACACTGGATCTGGATGACTTTACGATTGGAGCGGACCTTGACCTTGATCAGTCTTCTCGCCGCTGGAGTGGACGGATGGATGATCTGCGGGTATTCAACCGGGCACTGTCGGAATCGGGAATCGCCAGTCTGTCGCAGATCGCCGACCTGCAGGGCTGGTGGAAGTTTGATTCAAGCGTACAGGACTGGTCCGGATATAACACAGCCACCAAATCCGGCGGTGTCTACACCACCAATTGCATTGAAGGAACCGCCGCGATCAAACTAGATGGCATTGATGATGCCGTTCTGACATCGCTGGATCTTAGTGATACCGGTAATTTTACCATTTCTCTGTATGTGAAGTGTGAAGAACCCCAGACGTCCGGGGGCAGTTACTGGCGTCCGATTGTCTATGCCGGTAATGATATCAGCGACAAAGCCGTCGGTATACTAATGGGTCGCGACGGTATATATAATGGGCAGGTCTATTTCATGATTGATGCCGGAGCCTGGTACAACCTGAACATTAATGACGGTAACTACCACCATTTGGTTCTGGTTCGCAGTGGAAATGCGCGTCTGGCTTATCACAACGGCACCCTGCTTGGGAGTGCAGCAATTACGGATACTACACTTGATCTAAGTACTCTTACATTGGGAGCCGATCCGGATGCATCCACGCGGAACTGGAAGGGCCGGATGGATGATGTGAAGGTCTTTAATCGCGCTTTGTCAGCGGAGGAAATCTCCGGACTATAGTAAGGAAGAGTCCGCCGGGAGGGGATGTTCCCGGCGGTTCACGACTTTTAAATCCGTTCCTGTCGATGATGTGACGGGAGGATGGTTTCAGTTCGGAGGATTTTAAAACCAGAAAAGAGAATTGACCTTTCGAAGCCATGTGTTATAACGGGTGTAATCAAAGTGTGCGGCAGAAATTGCATGAAATCGAAAGTGGTTTTAATCGGAATGATGGCATTAACAGTTTCCATGGCGGGCCGCGCGGAAGAAAAAGTTCTTTTCAGCATGAATTTTGACGATATGCCGCCCGGACTGGTTGGGAACAACAGCGGTTGGAGTAACCCGGAAGGCAAAGTAATTATCAGAGAAATTCCCGGTATCGGCAAAGTTATATCCAGCGACGGAGTAAAAGCCGACGAACGGCATGATCTGGCAATGTATACAAATCCTGAGCCGTTTGGGATTCGGGTCGGCTCGAAAATTGCCGTTGAGTTTGATTTGTACGCATGGTTTTAAGGAGATTCCGATGGGGATTAAGCTGGAGCGTTATATAGGCAATCCGATTCTAAGTCCGAATCCGGAATCGGAATGGGAAAGTCTGGTGACAACAAATCCGGCTGTCTGGTATGAGCAGCAGACTGGCGAGTTCTGGATGCTCTATCGTGCTGCTGGAAATGATATTGAGCACCGTATTTTCTTTGGGCTGGCAAAGAGCAGGGATGGATACCGGTTTGAACGGGTATCTGACCAGCCGGTATTCGGACCGTCTGCTGACGGGTTTGATATGGCAGGAGTCGAAGATCCTCGGTTGGTGAAGTTCGGCGAACACTATTTTCTCACGTATGCCTGCCGGCCGATTTACATGCGCCAGTACTGGAAGAATGAAAACAACCGATCTTACCGGCCGGAAAATCCGCCGGAATATTTTCCGCGAAAGCTGCGTTTCAATCTCACATCAACCGGATTGGCGATTTCGACAGATTTAAAAACATGGACACGCGCCGGACTGTTGACTGATCCCCGGTGCGATGATAGGGATGTCATTCTCTTTCCCGAAAAGGTGAAAGGAAAATTTGTAACGCTTCACCGTCCGATAGAATGGTGCGGCCAAGGATTTGAAAATTCTGAACCGGCCATGTGGATCGCGTTTAGCGATGATTTGCTCGAACCCAAAAGTCTCAAACTTCTCGCGCAGGCCAAGTACGATTGGGAAGGTCTCAAAATAGGGGGTTCTGCGCCGCCGCTGAAGACCGATGACGGTTGGTTGACTCTCTATCATTCAGTCGGTTCAGATAAATATTACAGGATCGGGGCCATGTTGCTTGACCTCGACAACCCTTCGATCGTTACTCATCGTACTCGCGACTGGATTTTTCAACCTGAAAAAGAGTGGGAAACCAAGGGCTATTACAACGGCGTGGTGTTCCCGTGCGGGAATGTTGTGGTTGACGGGACACTCTTCGTTTACTACGGCGGTGGAGACATACACTGCGGTGTGGCTACCTGCAAATTGGATGACTTGATGGATTATTTGATTTCTTGTCCCGGGGAGTAGGGGTCGCGGCTACAAAATAGCATACGGATGTCTTGTGATGTCCGAAAATTATGAGAGGAAGAGGGAAATGAAAAACGTGTTCAGGATTATTATAGCGGTGATTGTTTTTACGTCATTTATTTGTCATGCGGCTGAAAAAGTTCTTTTCAGCATGAATTTTGACGATATGCCGTCCGGACTGGTTGGGAACAACAGCGGTTGGAGTAACCCGGAAGGCAAAGTAATTATCAAAGAAATTCCCGGTATCGGCAAAGTCATATCCAGCGACGGGGTAAAAGTCGACGAACGGCATGATCTGGCAATGTATACAAATCCTGAGCCGTTTGGGATTCAGGACGGCTCGAAAATTGCCGTTGAGTTTGATTTGATGGTAAAGACGGAATATGGCACGGCGTTGCTCGGGATAGGCGATGCCGGCGAAAATCCGCCGTTGGTTATGGGGGCTCTTTCTGCCGATGTATTTACCCGTTCTTATTACAACTATTCTCTAGAGGAAAAAGCATTGGATGAAGATGGTGTTCCGTACGCGCTATCCGGAAAAAAGTGGTATCGGATGCGCTGTGTCCTGGATTTGAGTGCAGATATCGGCACGATGGAAATCAAATGCCTTGATGAAGGAGATTTCCGCCCGGTGTATTTTGACAAGGCTCAGACTAAACGGGGCTTCACACTCGGTATGAAATCCCCCAAAAACAGCGGAGCATCGAAGTGGCAAGGACTGTATTTCCGGTTTCAGGAATATGAAGGTGCAATAGATAATATCCGCATCATCCAGCTCTAAATGATGGGGTGTGATGAAAAAAGCATTCCATGTATAGTTGCTGCAGTCTTCGTTGGCAGGATGCTGGTGTCAGCGTCCTGCGGTATTAATTGCGTCGGAATCATTTTCGACTGGAAACAGATCGGATTATAACAGCAATGTATCCCGATCGGATACTTCCAATAAGTCGGTCACAACCGGGACAGCCGGACTTACTTCGGATTGGTCGATGGGGAACCAGTCCGATCGTTCCGCGCGTCAGGTTTTCCTGCAATGAATCCGGCGTAGATGATCCTTTTTTTGTCAATCAAAAATAGAAAACGTCAATTGAACAATTGGTGAAATCGCTGTAATATTCAAAAAACAACAAAAATATTTAACATGAATATAGAAAAAAGCATAAGCAACGGCGCTCGTAAAATGAATAAGATTATTGGAATAGCAGTAATGGTTTTGGCGGCTTTGGTTGCTCGGGAAACGACAGCAGCACTGATTGCTTCGGAGTCGTTTTCGGTTGGAAATGGTGGGGACTATGTAAATTCTGTAAATTTTAATGTCGCACCGAATTCCACCAACCTGACCGGCAACACAGGATTCAGTACGGGCAATCCATGGGCAATCGGAACATCGCTGATTCAACCGCGCGATTACGATTCGTTGACTCATACACTGGTTCAAGGCAGTACTGCAAGTGGAATGGCGGCGGTACGTCCGGGAGGTGGTGGAATCGGGCGACAGGTTTCTCGAGAACTGGCGGCTGTGCCGACGGGATCTACATTTTATATGAGTGGGCTGGTGTCAATACACACGCTTGACGCTATGGATCCGAATGAAACTATTGCAATGGGGCTGATCGGCTCAATAGGCGCAAGCACATTCAATGTCGGTTCCGGTCTGCATCTCGGAATGAACACCGACAGTAGCGGGAATGTTTATCTATCCGCTTTTGCTGCGGGAAATACTTATCACCTCGGTGATGCTCTTACCGTCGCGACGGCTCTGCAGACGCAAATGATTGTTTTGCGACTGGATGTGGATACATCTGGAGCTAACGACACTCTGACCGGATGGATTGCTCAGGCGGGCGAAACAAATCTGACACAGGTATTGAGTGTTAATAATATCGACACTGGTGCTGCGGCAAACCTGAAAACGTTTGTTGTGCAATCAGAGGGCGGAGCTGATGCTGTGACGGCAGGCGGAGGTCGGTTGGATGAATTCCGGTTCGGAACTACGCTGAACGATGTAGCCGCTGTACCGGAACCGGCAACGATCAGCATGCTGGGGATTGGCACCCTGCTAGTGTTGCTGACTCGTCGCTTTACCCGCTAACCGGGGTTAAAAACCTGCCTAAAGTAAAAAACTCCGGAATTCCTCCGGAGTTTTTTACTTTATCCGCAAAGGAGGGTTCCGGTTCACCTATTTCAGTGAACGAATCATTGCCAAACTGTTCTTTTGCAGAAGACCAGATCGCACTAGAGCAGTTCAACAAAACCAGCGGTTCTAATCTCCCAGAGAAAGACGTCCGCTTTTGCGGCTGGAAATACATGCTAGGTTGGCGAAGCGCTTACATCAGGACAGGCCGGTGCAACGCATTAGATTGTGGTGAAAATTGAGTTTGAAACCGGAGTGGGTGGTGCTGATAACATGTACGGCATGGATAGCCCTTGAAGGGGATAAGACTTTGACTCCGGCCATGGAAGTTGATGATCTCAATGTCAGTACGGTTTCTGATTTCACGACATTCATCGTGCAGAGTCAGGGCGGTTCGGATGCAGAAAAAGCTTCCGGTGCGCGACTGGATGAATGGGGCTTTGGAACCGCTTTGGCAGATGTCACGGAGGGAACTCCCCCTGCCAGCTTGCAGTTGGTAATATTCTCAAATTAATCAAAAATACGAGTTGCAGACTTTCTGTATGAATGGTTTAATACATTCGTTATAACGGGTACAACAAAATAAGGAGAAGGGAAAGACTAATGAAGAAGATGATAGGGATAGCAGGAATGGTTCTCGCGGTATTGGCATTGGAAGCGTCGGCCACGATAATTGCCTCGGAATCATTTTCAACCGGAAATGGGAGTGACTACACCAGTAACTCGTCTTTTTCGAGTGCTGAAAACAAGTCGATTACGACCGGAACGACCGGTTTTACTGACGATTGGTCTATCGGAACGTCACTGATTGTTCCGAGGTCTCAGGGAAGTTTGTCTGCAATTGCTAATTTCGATTATTCCGTGGTAAATGGAGCAATCGGAGGAGTGGCTTGGAATAAATCCTATACGGATGACCGGGCTTCACGGCGAGCTATAGCATCGGCTCCGGTCAGTGGTACAACCGTTTATATGAGTACGATGGTTATGCGCCCTGCCGTGACTGCTCTGGATACGAATGAAGTAGCTACTGTCGGCTTTGGAACGACTTCCGGAGTGCTTTCATACAGTATTAATGAAGGAATTCATGCAGGTATCCAGCTGGACTCCTCCGGGAATTATAGACTTGTGGCAGGAGTGGGTGGAACCCTCTTTGATCTGGGTGCAGCCAACTACCAGAAGAGCGATCAGATTATCGTTAAGATGACACTCAATGATTCAGGAAATGAAACTGTATCCATTGGTCTCGTCGCGGATGGAACAGGGACGCTGAACTGGCTCTTCGAAAATCAGTCGGTTGAGTCCTGGTCGTCAACTGCAGATATGAATGCACTGGTCATTCAGCTCGACGGTGTGGATTCCCTGTCGAGCAACGGAATTTTATTTGATGAAGTGCGTCTGGGAACCACTCTGGGAGATGTGACCAATATTCCGGAACCCGCCACGATCGGTATGCTGGGAATCGGCGCATTGATTACCATGCTGCTTCGTCGCCGCCTTCGCTAAGCGGATTTTAAAATCGACTGAAAATGAAAACCTCCGGAGGTTCCTCCGGAGGTTTTTTTATCCATAACGGGGCGGTTTCAGATTGTCTGTTTAAGAGATCGAGTCAGGTCCAGACCATTCTTTACCCGTCGGTTGCAACAGTCCAAGTCGTAGGACAAAGGGAGTTCAACGCACAAAACGGCGTTTTCATGCAGGTGGTTGAACAGTTCGTCCAGAGGAACGTCGCCATCCCGGAGAAGCTCCTGTTGAAGCACGCGGTTTTTACAGGATTTTAAATGCACATAAGGAAGCTGATGTTTGCGCCGGATGCTGAATGTTTTAAGATCAGCCCATGTTTCTTCTGCGCCGGTTTCCTTATGATTGAAAAAGTTGGCAATATCAAATGTCGCCAGCATGTCAGGAATCGCTTCCAGCAGGGCGTCAAATTCGTTGATGGTTTCCAGTGAATTCTCAAAGACCAGATGGACTCCGTTTTCTTTCGCCGTATCAATGTGTTCCCGGATATTACACACAATAACCTCGAATTCCTCATTGGAATAACCGGACTTTCCGTTGGCGGCGTCAATCAAGTCGGGCGCGATCACAACCCGCGAACAGGTGCCGTTGCCAAATAGCGCTGCATTCTCAATACCTTTGCGGATACGATGGTGATCGTTCGGGCTGTGGAAACAGGTGGTGTCCCATGCGTAGTGCAACCTCAGGTTGAGACGTTCTGCCGTCGCTTTTGCCTTCAGCAGTTCATCGGTCGTGTAATCCAGGCTGAAATCGCGCAGTTCAATCCAGTCCACAGACTGCTGTGCACCCCATTCGAGGACTTCATTCAGCGTGGTTTTTTCGGTAAGAAGAACTTCTTTGAATGTCTGTGTTGTAAATCCGATCTTTTGCATAACTCTCCTATTGTCTGATATCAATTAACTCTGAGACCGTCAGGAAGGTGAACCCTTTTCCCTGCAAGCCTTGAATTACTTTCTCAAGATAGTTTGTTGTGATGGCCCGCTCGTGCATGAGGATAATTGCGCCACTGCTGACTTTATCAATCAGCCGGTTCACATGTTCCTTTGAAACAGCGGGATCCGTGATAGCGTCACAGCCTTTATAATCTCCGTGCACATTTGCGGTAATGGCGGGAAGAGGTAATGTGTTGAGTATTTTCCATACCCGATCATCCATTTGAAAATACGGTGGGCGAAATGTTCTGGCAGAGATGCCGAAGAGTTCATTCTGTGTTTTCTGAAAGTTCTGTATCTCCCTGCCTATGGCAGTTTTCGTTGCCAGCTCGGGTAATTTGGGATGGTTCATTGTGTGATTCCCGATTTCATGGCCGGCATTTATCACAGCGTATGAAAGTTTAGGGAATTTTTTCATTCGACTGCCGATCTGGTAAAACGTAGCCTTTATATTGCAGCGGTCGAGAATATCGAGAATTGCCGGCGTGAACTCGGCATGAGGGCCGTCATCAAAAGTCAGGGCAATTGCATTTTGATTGTTTGGAATGCATGAAACGGGTGTGTTTTCTGCCGGGGCAATTGAACAGGACAGCAAAAACAGGGCGGGGAGGATCTGAATGTTCATTTCAGTATACTCTTGTTTCAATAGAGTTGATTTTATACAGCAATGTTTGTGTGGTTGGTGCCCGGTTTTCTAAGTATCCCTGTCCAAGAAAAAACCGAGCGGGATTAAAGCTTCGGTCGAAACGAACCGTAGCCCCGTTGACGGACACCTGCGTGAAGTTCGAATACACAGTCAATTCAACGGGAGTGTAAACCTGAGGTTGATGGGTTGTGATGGGTTGACTGTTTCCGGCGGTATCCCTCGCAATAATTGTACCGTCTGCGAGCAACTCTACACGCAGCGGGTTGGTTGCATCGCCGAGTGTACATAGTACAATATTTGTGGAAGGGCTGGATGTTTGGTATTCAAAGCGGAGTTTCACAACGTCGCCATTACTGAGGTCACACGGTTGCACTTCAACGGCGGCGGAACCCTGTCCGCGAATCCGCTTGGTGTTATCGCCGTATGTTGTGTCTTCGAAACGCTCGTCTGGATCCATTATGAAGTTTGATCCGGCGAACGTGTCGGCATTCAGGGTCAGGAGTTCGTTGGTGACGGTTTCTCCGGTGCGCAGCAGGGCATGCTCACTGTCAGTCAAAGTCCGATCAAATGCTTTCAGTTCTTCGATCTGCCCGTAATAATTGTACAGAGAAGAATTTAAAAGCTGGATGGATCCGATAAAAAGCGGAGCGTCGGTATTCAGATTAATCAGATTCGGAATGTCGAATACTTCGACGGAATCATTGATGAACAGGCGAAGCTGGTTTCCGTTCTGAAGCGAAAGGCCGACGTAGGCGGGTTTTCCGGGTTGAATCGTTGCCGTGGAAGTGAATGGTGAACTGCTGTAAGAACCAATATTGCAGCTAAGAGCCAGTTCATCGCCCACCTGTTTCAGCGAAACGCAAATTCCTGTACTGTTGGCTCGTCCGTCTACAAGAACCCCGCGATAGCGCGGAACGATTTTTGCTGACAGTGAAAAATCGCCGGTGCCGATTGTCATGTTCCATTTGGATTTGACCAGTTGACGGAAATCAAAAGACAGCATACCGCCCCGGACATCAGGCAGTGTATTCACAAGATGTCGAGGGTAAACATAATGGAGGATGGGATCCGGTTTCGGAGAAATCCGGACGGTAAGGATCGATTGGCTGTTACCTTGCGAAAAGGCGGCGAAAAGATCGTCGTCTTTTTCGTCCATTTGCGGGTAGGCAACGCCCCACAGGTTATGTGTCAGGCTGATGCCCGGCATCCAGTCTTCTGCCCGCCCGCTCAGGCTGGTGAACAGGGAAAGATTGTAACGGTCGACATTTGGGCCGCCGATATCACCGTGCCGGTGGTCGTTATAGATCATGGAATAACGGTTTCCTGTGTCGAGTACATGCATTCGGGAGGAAAGTGTTTCGACCGGAATGGTTTCATAATCCGACCAGGTTTCTCCGTTGTCTGTACTGAATGCAAAAATAAGGATGTTAGTTGGGTCCAGATTTTCTTTGTCAATACGCCGGGCTACCATTCCGACGTTCCCGTTTTCCATTTCGTATACCGTAGGTTCCCACTGGGCATTGGTTGCCGCCGGAAATTCAATGAGTTCGGAAAGATTCCATGTTGTTCCTCTGTTATCCGTATAGATAACCGCATTTCGTTTCTCGGCATCGGGGAAAGAGGCATATCGGTCACGTACTGTAACAGGCGCCAGAATGCGTCCGGAAGAGAGTTCTACCGGATTCTGGGTAGGAAACGCACGCCAGGAAATCCCATCGATAACCGGAAAAATCGCCGATCCGCTTTCTCCGGGAAGCGGAATTTTGGTATTTTCCCAGGTTCCTGTTGAGGAGGTCAGTCTCGAAAAATAGGTTCCTCGTAATGAAGTATTCTGACCGTATTCCGACCAGAGGCACCAGAGTTCTCCCTCCGTTTCCAGTAGGTTCGGCTGCCATTGGAACATTTCATCAAGGGAGTTGGTTCCAACTGGATTGATACTGGAACTTGCAGCGCTGAAAACCATAATTGGCTGTGACCAGTCAACAAAGTTTGTACTGGTAGAAAGATAGATCAGTTGGCCGGGCTGTCCTTCGGCGGCATTCGTATTTGCATTCCAGACGGTGAACCAACGATCCTGATAAAATGCAGTTGAAGCGCAGTGGTTATAGCGAAGATCCAGCACGTTGTTGTCTGTGTCGATCACAACGCCGTTGGATACAGAGGGTTGATAAACCTGATAGCTGCTCCAGACCGATGATGTATCTACCGCTTGCATGGAAAACATTAAGGCCTGTCCGCTGCTACTCGACAGCACCGCAGAAAGCATCAGGCTGTTGAAAGTCCATTTCATAGAAACCGAGCTTTATTTTCCGATCAAAAGCCGACACGGCGACGCCGGCAGGTCGGCGCTGTTGACCAGATTGACTATTGGATCAGCCTCGTAGGCATAATGTACTTCAGCGTGGCGTTTAACATCTCGACTCGTCAGCTCAACAGTATTTTTATTAATGATCCGAGCCTGTGCCAGCTTGAACACTCCGTCGCTACCTGCCAGTTCAAATCCGGGTACAGCGTCACTTCCGTCGCGGGTTTTCAGTCCATCGCAGGCCCATTTCCAGGAAACCAGCACGCGGTCGCCATCACGGACGGCTTTTTCCGGCAGTGGACCGGAAGGGCAAACGTCTGTTCTGCCGTAGGTGTGATAGAGCGCCAGCCTTGCCAGTCGTTGTCCGACATCGTATTTATTCTTTGGGTGAATGTCGTTTGGATCGCCGATGTCGATTGTAATCGCCATTCCGAGGTTTGGAATTTCATCCAGCAGTTTAAGCTGCATCTGGCGGAACGGCTCCCATGTCGGCGGGGATTTTTCAAAGTTCGGAAGCTGAACATAATAAACCGGCAGGGTCGGATCATTCCAGTGATCGCGCCAAGACTGTACCAACGAAGCGAACATTGTGCGGTATTGATCCGGAATTCCGGCGTCTGACTCGCCCTGATACCAGATTGCGCCCCGGATGGCAAACGGCTGCATCGGATGCGTCATCCCGTTATCCAATGCACAGGGGATGTTCTGCGGCCGAGAGCAGTAATCCTGCGGCGGTTCGCCGGGGCAGCCGGTTTTGTACCATTCATCCAGAGTCTTTTTGTATGTTTCCTTACCTTGTGTGAACCATTGTATTCCCGCTTCGTAAGCGGGATCTTTTGAAAAGTATTCCTGAGGAATCCACGCGTGAATTTTGGAGCCACCCCATGAACAGCTGATTAATCCAATCGGTTTGTCGATTTCCTTCGCCAGTTTTCTGCCAAAATGAAAGGCAACTCCAGACAGCTGTATCACGCTTTCCGGCGTCCACAGCTGCCAGGTGGTATCGACATCATCCTGAGGCTTGTCTTTTGAAACGAGCGGAATTTCCGCATAGCGCACGTGAGGAAGATTCGCCTGCGCGGCATACGTTTTTGCATCCTTTGTATCTTTCAGACGACGTTGCATATTGGACTGTCCGGAACAGAACCAGACTTCACCAACCAGTATGTCGCGGCATGTTTTTCGGGAATTTTCTCCGCGAACGTCAAGTCTAACGGGATCGAACGATGCCTTGCGTGGAGAAAATTCGACCGCCCATTTTCCGTTGTTGTCCGCAGTGCACTCACGGACTTCGTTATCCAGAGTTACCGTCAGTTTTTCCCCCGGTTCTGCTTTGCCCCAGACCGGCAGCGGTTTTTCGCACTGAATGACCATGTGATCGGAAAAAGGTGCGCCGAATTCCACGGCGAATAGGTGGTTGCACAGCAGCACTGAAATACAGGCCAGCAGAAAAATGTACCTCTTCATCGTTTTCCTTGTCTTAGCCGTTTTGCTCGGGGGGTAATAAATTGCGCCAGTTTCCGACGGCTTCTGTTGTGGTCAGGACTCGGTTGTAAATGGTCAGTTCACTCACGAGGGCTCCGTTGATACGGAGTGGTTCGCCGGAGTTGACATGGAATAGCTTTTCGCTGAAGCGGCCCCAGCCAAATTGGCGGGTGTCGCCACCATCNNACGTAGCTGATGAGGCACGGCCCGCCATCGATATTAATCGACACGTGATTTTTCCCCGTCTTCAGTGCGCTGGCATCGCTTTTCCAAACATTGGAAGTCTGGCAGTCGGCAATTCGGGTTTCGAGCCGGCCGTCAGCGGTCAGGCAGATTTCAAACCCTTCTTCATTCATGTTCAGCGTGCTGAGCAGGACTTCGGCCGGCGGTTTTTCCGGCAGTGTCAGGACAAAGTCGAGGCAGAAGCCGCCGCGCGGATGGGTGTCGTTCGTTTTAACCGCAAATGCCGGAAGCGGATCGAGGTCACAAGGCTGATCGCTCGACATATCGATTTGCAAATGGATGTTTTCGTTGATGCGGGTGCTGTTTTCCAGTTGTCCCCAAAGTCCGTTGAGTAGGGCTTGCGGGATCTCATGAGTGCGTGCCAGTTCTTTTTCAGTTTCGAAGAGGAAGGCCTTGCCCTGATCTTCGAGGAAGCCGGGATAACTGATTCGTCCGCGAGGGCTGGAAATGTTGTCGAGGTAGAGGCAGATGTCAGGCTGTGACCAGAGAATGTCGCCGTCTTTTTCTACGCCGCCACAGAGCCATGCGGGATTGCGGTCGGCGTAGGCTTCCCAGGCTTCGGTGCCAGTATAGCTTTTACCGTGATTATGGTGGAAGAGAAGATAGTTTCCGTTTTCGCATTTCCATAGACTAGGGCAGGCAACCGGGTTTTTAATAACACGGCCGGTCTGCGCATAACGCATCTTTTTTGCCGGGGCCCAGGTGACGCCATTATCTTTACTGGTTGAGTAGCCGATGTGGCCCTGATCTGTCCGGAATACGGCATAGAATGTACCGTCGCTGAGGACCTGCAAGTGAGGTTCTTCGGAACGGTGTTCCGGCATGTCCCACTCCGGCCCGCGAATGCCGGTTTCCGAATCCGGCAGCAAGTACCATTTAATTTTTTTCAAATCGGTCTCTGTGGCCAGATTGTCGGAAACCAGCATAAACACCTCGGTTTCGCGGGGAGGCTGGGGCAGTCCGATGCGGGCGAAGATGACGTAGACTTTTCCGTCGATCTCTTTGGCCGGGCATACACTCCATGCCGAGTGCTCATCTTTAAAAAACCCGAGATCGGTTTTTTCGGACCAGGTCTCTCCTTCATCATCGGAAAAGGTGATGGCCAGCGGTGAGATGGAATAGATGCGTCCGGAGCGGGTGACATAGGGGATGGAGTAATGGAGCCGGTTGCACTCTTTGAATTCAGTCCAGCTTTTGCCCTGATCGGTGGAGAGAGCGACGAAGGAGGCATTGTAGGAGGTCTTTTCCATTTCGCCGGTGGTGCCGAGTGTCATCATGCAAAGCCACTTGCCTGACTTGGTTTTTACTACATAAGGTTGATCCAGATATGCTGCGCCTTTTGTGGGAATCGGCATCCCGGTGGCAATATGCCTCGGATCGGTCACTTCAGTACTCATTATTTTTCTCCTTGAAATTTATTAGCAGAAAACAACATCCACATCATACACAGTCCCGTCTGTATACGGAAGCAACGGAGACGTATGTTCTTTTCCGTTTATTTTAACGGAAAAGGCATTTCCCCGGGTGAGGCGGATTTTATAAAACGCGTTTTTAAAATGCCGTTCAACGTAAGACCGATCCCAGCCGGACGGCATGAGCGGTTCAATTCTCAGGCCATGAATCGTCGCCTTCACCCCGAGAATATGTTCAAGAACTACCCATTGCAGCCATGGCGAGGTGCCGGTGCGGTTGTGCCGGCTCGACTGTCCGAAACTGGGCGAATCCATAAGGCTGAAATAATAATTTGGGATAAACGTGGGAACTTGTGTATTTTTTTCGGGCGGATTGTCCGGGTTGGTCGGCAATGTCTGAACGATGGTTTTGAGTGCTTCGTCGGCATTGCCCGCGCAACAGTTGGCGTAGGCCTTGAACATTGAGGCGTGGCAGTAGATTGATCCGTTCTCACTGGTGCCAGCCAGTTTGAGGCTGATGCGACCCCACGTTGGGTTGTACTTAGTGAAGACCGGCCAGACCAGTAGAGGCCCGGCGGGGGTTTCAAGATTTTTCAGCGCGGTGTAAATTGCATCAATGCGATCACCTTCGGCGATGTCTGCCATAATCGGCCATGTTTGGCTGTTGATGAAAATTTTTCCTTCTTCCTCGTCCGGGTTGCCGAACGATTTTCCGTCGTCATCAAAACCGCAGACATACCATTGTCCGTTCCACGCGTGTTTATTCACCAGTTCCTTGATTTCCTCACGCAGGGCGCGCAGTTCACCGGCATAATCGGTATCGCCACGCTCCTCGGCGAATTCGATTAACAGTTTCGCCGAAAAACTTAGTGCACAGGTGCTCCACGTCGATTCGCCGCGACCTTTGCGTCCGGGGCCGTTGACCGGATCGGTCCAGTCGCCCTCACCGAATAAGCAGAAGGNNGCCGTGCTGGCCGCGCCGTTCCGTCAGGTAGGCGATTGCCCGTTTCATGTGTTGATAAAGCGTCTCTTCTGTGTCGCTGTTGGCATAACCGGTTTTGGTATCCAGCAGAGAGGCATCGCCGTGCTGATTCACCACAATCAGGGTACAGATGACCAGCCAGAATCCACCATCCATAAAGTTGAGTTTGCAGAGGCCGTGTTCGTTTTTACCATCTTCAGTATGCCACTGTTGCAGGAAGCCCGAGATGCTTTGCTGTTTGAATTTTTTGACCAGTAGTTCGAACGCACCTTGCGGATTGAACATACTGTAGCCCATAAAATCCTGCAACGGGTTGCGGACTGGAAAAACTGCACAGAGGCGGTTTAGACGCGGCTGGAACTGGTTCTGCTTTTTGATCCAGTAGTTCATAAACAGGTTGATATTTTCATCTGGCGTTTTGACTGTGAATTGAGCGCAGATATCATCCCAATATGTGATCCCATCCTGAAGCGCCGCTTCGATGGCTCCGGCATTGAGAAGTTCTTTTTTAACAGCGGAAACGTGTTCTTCGCAGTTTTCAAAACCGATTACAAAGTGGATCTCGTCGGATGCTCCCGGAGCCAACTCAATATCGTGCTGGAAAGCGCCGACCGGATTTTCACTGTTGCAGACCGAGCTGGAACAGCGGCCGTTTNNTCGGGTCATCCGTGCCGAAGAAAAAGCGCTCGTTGGTATCGACCGAAACGGGCGGACGGCTGGCAAACAGATAGCTTAGTGTGTTGAGATGCTCAACCTGCTCTTTCTGTTCGTAGGTGGTGTGGTAGGGGAAGAAATAGCTGAACGCAGTTTCGGTGGATTTATTATACCATCCGTTGGCATTCATCAGTCCGCCGTCGGAGAAGGGTACAACGGAAAATAGCGACAACATTTTTACTTTATCGGTTTCATTCGTAATGCGGACAGTCCAGATTTCTCGACAGCCGCTTTTGGGCACAAAAACGCGCACTTTTGTGGTGATGCCGTTTTGTTTGGAGAAGAATTCTGAGTGTGTCAGGTGATGCACACAGCGGTATTCGTCCGGACGTTCGGGCAGAGGGCGAACGGTTGCGCTCCACGCCTTGCCACTCGCAGCATCCTTCAGAAAAAAGTAGCGGTATTTTCCGGCGGCTGCGCGACGGAGCGGGGTGATTACTTGACTCGCTCCTTGGCCAACCTGATTCACTTCGAGATAATAGTCATCATTGAATAGATAGTTATTCCAGTCTGCCGGGGTGTCTGGCGTTTCGATTTCAATCCGTTTTCCCCCGTCTTTGAACCTGTAAAAAGTCATAATATCCTCTAGTTTAAATCGATTATTCANNGTTTAAATCGATTATTCATATACATACTATCCGTTATAACAATTAAAACAAGGCGGATTTTGTGGAAAATCAGAGGTCAGAGTAGAGGCAGAGGGGTCAGCAGGGGTCATCATGAAGTGAAGCGACCCCTAAGTCTTCGCGGAGCGGTCAATCTCTCGGGGGCTTCTCGAAGCGCAAGACGGCTTGAGTTGTCTTATTGCGCTGATATAGGCAGTTCCCGGGATGCCGGTAGCCATATGGAGTCTGACCGGTTTGTTTTTTAAATGCTCGGCTGAAGGCTGGCAGGGAGCCAAACCCGGATTGCTCTGCGACATCAGCGATTGAAAGGCTCGTATTGCGCAAGAGCGCCATAGCCCGGGTTAATCGATAATTTTGAATATAACTTCCTAGCGGAACTCCGGCTGTCTGTCTGAAAAGAGTTCTTAACCTTGATTCCGACATGTCCATCGCCCGAGCCAACCGAAAGACGGTGCAAGGGTCCTTCTGTCGCAAAAAAATCATTTGATTTATGGTACGTATCAAGTTGTCGCCGGGTTCCGGCAAGATCTGCGTATCGGATGATTTCCGATCCTGTTTCAGGCGGGCCAGCAGGCGGATCAAAGCCGATTGCAGTAGTTCATCCTGCAATTCAGGAGAGGTTTTCTGCGTCCACTCCTTTAGCAATACCGCAAGAGCTTCTCTGGTTTTGCTACTGAGGCTGACCGTTGTGTTGCGCAATGCATCCAGAAAATTTCCAGTTGGCAGTTCAAAGGTGCAAATCAGCCAGAGAAGATCACTCGATTCGAGCTGACTGAAGTGATGGAACTGATAGGGATGAACCAGTAATGCCTGCCCGGGCCTGAACCGCAGACTCAGATGGTCGAGATGCACAGATCCGGCCGTCTGCAGATTAAACGCCAGTACAAAGCGGTGGTGGGATCGATTCAGTAGGTCATTTTGCTGCAGCATTTTTTTTGTTTTTCGGGCAAACAATATGAGATTGAACGGAACGGGAAGGGTACTTTCACCCCGGCCGGTAAAGTAATTTACGGGATCTTTCAGCGTTCTGCAGACCGTCTCGATTGGTTTCATAAACTGGATATATCCATTATTATAAGCGACTTGTCAATAAGGTTAAAAAAAAGATAAAAATGTATAAATATTGACCTTTATAACTTTTATGTGCCGGGGCAAAATTCCATTTGAAATATTAAAAAAGGAGCTTCGCCGATGCTGTCGAAAATCGCACCTGAGCTGGACCCGGGTTTTGAGCCCGCCGTTTTGTGGAACCGTGCTTATGAGAAGGATGTGGACTGCGGAGAAGACGTTCAGTCGATAACTCTCGGGTTGTTTCGTAACGACAAAGTGGTTATGCGAAAAACTCTGTCGGTTCTGACGAATATGGATCGCAGTTTTCGCTATGTTGAACGATTCCTGAAAATGGCGCTCTGGGCGGTCGGCGGCAACCGCATTCTTTTTGCCGGGTCAGATGAGATGTTTCAAAGATTGCAAAAATATTACACCGGGAACCCTTGCGGACTGTTCGACTCTGAAATCATCGGTAAAAAAATTTATGGTCATCCTATCCGAATTGAAAAGGCGGATGCGGATGAAATCCCGGAACCGGCAGAGGAAGGTGCGGCGCTTGGACGCCACCTCGACGGCTGTCGTATTGGTTTTGACCTCGGGGGATCCGACCGCAAGTGCGCCGCGGTCATCGACGGCAACGTGGTTTTCTCCGAAGAGATCAAATGGGATCCCTATTTTGAAAAGAACCCGCAGTATCATTTTGACGGTACGATGGATTCGCTCAAACGGGCGGCGGCGCATCTGCCGCGTGTGGACACCATCGGCGGCAGTGCGGCCGGGGTTTATGTCGATAACGAAGTTCGTGTGGCCTCGCTGTTTCGCGGGGTTCCGACCGATCAGTTTGAGACTGATGTGCGCCCGATTTTCAAACGGCTCAAAGAGGCGTGGGACGGAATTCCGTTCGATGTGGTCAACGACGGGGAAGTGACCGCGCTGGCCGGTGCAATGTCTTTGAATGACAACGCAGTGCTTGGTATTTCGATGGGAACCAGCCTTGCGGCGGGCTATGTAACACCGGAGGGCAATATTACATCGTGGCTCAATGAACTGGCCTTTGTGCCGGTTGATTACCGTGATAACGGACCGATTGATGAGTGGTCGGGAGATGCGGGTTGCGGCGTGCAGTTTTTTTCGCAACAGGGCGTGGCGCGACTGGCCCTTCTAGCGGGGATTACGTTTCCGGCGGGCACCTCCTTTGCGGAGCAGCTCGTTGAAGTACAACGTCTGATGGCCGAGAATGACTCGCGTGCCCGCAGCATTTACGAAACAATCGGAGTCTGTTTTGGGTATACAATTGCACATTTTGCTTCCTTCTATCTATTTCGGAACT
>DINM01000157.1 GCA_002423675.1 Verrucomicrobia bacterium UBA5540 | reverse complement strand
AATGTCTCAAGCTCCTTCTACGCCGACGCCGACCGGCCGGAATTCATGAACGACACCGAAGACGTCGGCATAAAGCTCGTCTTCGAAAAAGAAAGCCTGCGACTCGTCGGCGCGCAGATCGGGTCTTACGGCGAGCAGAGCCACACCGAATGCATCTTCTATCTGTCGCTCGCCATCCAGAAACAGATGACGCTTCTTGAGCTGGCCATGACGGACGTCTACTTCCTGCCGCACTTCAATAAGCCGTTTAATTTCATCATCTCGGCCATCCTGCAGGCGCTCGGCCTGACCTACATGAAAAAATAAACTGCCCGCAACCCGGTAAGGTTCCAATGTTTGGAAAAAATGTTTCCAGACATTGGAAGCACGCTGGCGATGTCAGGAAAATCCATCCCCCTCAAAAAGCACGAATTGTTAAAAAAGCTTGCCTCCGGGCAAGGATTTCTTAACATCTCAACCGCAAGAAAAAAGATGCTTAACACCCAACAATTGATTGCAAGATGAAAAAGAAAGTCCAAATAAACAAGAAGCTGTTGTGCCTGCTGAGTTTTACTCTTCTGTGGAATTTGCAGGGTTCCCGTGCAGATGTTATATTCTCAACCACAAATATTTATAACAACAACAGCCTAGGTGCCATCAATTCCCATGGGTGGGTCGGTGATGAAGTGCGCCTGGATACCGGCGGAGCCGTTATCACCTCTTTGCAGTACTATGTCCGCAGCACTTATTCCTCGAGTCCGGGAACGCAGGTCATCCGGTTCTTCAATATTGACGCCGGTTCAGACGGACTTACACTTACCGCAGATGATCAGCTCGGAACCGAAATCGGTTCGGCGACCCTTTTTGCAAGCCAGATTCTTACGACCGGATGGAAGACGTTTTCGGGATTTTCTGTCGAGGTTCCCAAAAATTTTGCGTGGGTCATTGAAAACACCGCAGGAAGTCTTTCTTACAGTATCGGAACATTCGGTGCGTCGCCGACAACCGGTGAGCACAGCGCGGTTGGCGGAACATTCAATGATTCATTCAGCTACTATTACTATTTCAACAGCAACCAAAGCGAACCTCTGGTTGCCGGCGTTCCGACCTACAGCACCTCGAGCAGCCCGGCGGTAGAATTCGGCGGGACAACGATCCCGGAGCCGGCTTCTGCCACGCTGATTGCTCTGGTTGCCGGCATCAGCCTGTGGATTCGCAGACGGTTCGAAGTATAAGGGTCTACCGGCTTACGACCCGGATCGGTTACATAAAAAACAGCTGACCTGTACTCCCGCAAATTCCAAGGTTTGGAAAAAAGTTTCCAATCCATGGAACCCTCTCTGCGCTTATCGCTCAACGGTCGCGGGATGCATAATGTTGACGTCGTCGTCGATGTGAAACTTTTGCCCCGACGTGCAGCAGGAGGCTTTGGTTCCGGGTCGGCTGGTACACCGCCAGAACCCGCGCCGTCATTAATCCGCTCTTTTTTCTCTCCGCAGTAATCATGATTCTAAACTGTTTCCCCTTAGCCGCAAAAAGAAGCCGGTTTAGTCAGATTTAATCCAAACGCAACCCCGTCGTGCTCTTTTTGATTTCTCCGTCAACAGAAGTTCCAATGGTTGGAAGAAAAAGTTCCAATGTTTGGAAACTTCGGTATGCTATCACTCTTTTTGAAAGGGCGGCACACGTATGGCGTCGGGAAAATCGTTGAAACTTTTTTTGCGTCTGATGAGACATCCGGGAACACCGGAAAGTATCGGGCGCGGCGTCGCGGCCGGTTTTTTCACCGCCTTTCTGCTGCCCGGCGGCCACATGGTCGCGGCCTTTCTGCTGGCGATCCTGATGCGCGGCGCGCGCGGCACGGCCGTTCTCGCCACCTGGATTATTAATCCGTTCACGATTCCTTTCATCTGGCCGCTTCAGTGCTGGATCGGCAGCTTTATAATCGGGCGGCCTCTATCGCATAAACTGATTGAGCATCTGCTGTGGAATGCGGTTCATACGCCGTCGATGCAAACGCTGGGCGAACTGAGCGTCGAACTGATTGAGTCGTTTTTTGCGGGCGGCGCGCTGCTTGGAGTTATCGTTGCGGTGCTCGGCTACTTCGGCACCATCATTGTGGTGCGTCGCCACCGGGCGCGACTGGCCGGACGCAAAGAATTCAGACTCAACCGCTGGAAAACGGAGGGACGTTGATGCGACTGACGAAACATGGAAGACAGGAATGGCTGGGCGGTGCGGTAATTGCGCTGGTTCTGTCGCTGGCGTGGGGCTGGCTGGCGGTCAACGTCAACCGGACCGCAGGTTGCGTACTGCTGAGCATCACCTGGCTGCTATGGCTGGCTGTCGCTGCATTCTTCCGCGTTCCGAAACGCGTGATTATTGCCGACCCGGCGGCGCTGGTTTCACCGGCCGACGGCGTTGTGCGTGATATTGGAACAGTCGAAGATCACGGCATTGAACTGTTCGCCGGACAGACGCTGACGCGCATCGGTATTTTTCTTTCTGTGCTGGATGTGCACGTCAACCGCGCGCCGTGCGACATGACGGTACAGTACCGCAATTATAAAGAAGGCCGCTTTCTGGATGCACGCGACAGCCGCTGCGCCAAAGAAAATGAATCGCTGATGATCGCCGGGACCGGCACGGCGGCGGGCCTCAGTTTTCCGGTTGCGATCCGTCAGGTTTCAGGCGCCATCGCGCGCCGGATTGTCTGTGTTCCTCAACCGGAAGATTTTCTGAAAAAGGGCGAAATTTACGGCATGATCAAGTTCGGTTCNNAAAGGCATAACGGTTGCTGTTCGGGTCGGCGACAAAGTCCGCTCCGGAAGCACGCTGATGGCACGTGTCGAAACGGATTCTGTCGTATTATGAGTGATACCTTTGCAGCAACAGCCGAGCCCAGGTTCAATCCGATCCCAAGTCTGATCACACTGTGCAACGCCTTTTGCGGCTTTGCGTCCATTGTCTACGCAATTGCCAGTTATGCGCGCAGTCAACCGCTTCCCGAAGCCTGCATCTGGTTCCTGCTCGGCGCGATGATCTTTGACACACTCGACGGGCTGGCCGCCCGGCTGCTGAACGCCAAAAGTCTGCACGGCGCCAATCTGGACTCGCTGGCCGATGCCATTTCATTCGGGCTGGCACCGGCGGTAACCATTTTTGTTTTCATCAAGCGCAACTGCCCCGGAAACTCGCCGGTCGCAACGACGTTGATCTGGGCGGTTTCCCTCTTTTATCTAGCCTGCACACTGTGGCGGCTCGCGAGATACAACGTGATGGCCTTCGCGGGGAAAAAAGATGACGGCTGCTTTCTGGGCCTTCCTTCTCCGGCTGCGGCCAGCATGATTTACAGTGCAGGACTCTNNCCTATCCGCACGTTCGCCGCTGCGTCTCCGGCGAACCGCGCATTCTCAGCTTTGTCTTTGTCTGCGTCGTGCTCGGCTCAATCGCCATGTTTCGCCTGACCGCCGTGGTTATCTGGGCCTACATCTACTTTCTCATCGCCCCGCTGGCCGAACTGCTCGTCCGGAAACGAGCTGGACGCCCCATGCTGGCATTCCTCTTCTTTCCGTTCGGCAGAAAATCCACGCACCGCACCTAGGCCGAAACCGGAAAGCGCTGATAACAGCCGTTGCACACCACGAACCGTTTGTGCATAATGCCGTCCTTATGAAAAAAATCTTTCTTTTCCTTGTTTTGACGACCTCGGCGCTCTTTGCACAGACCAACGACATTCCCCCGACAGAAGTCTCAACGAACAGCCCTGAAGACTCCACAAACGGCCCGATCATCACTGCCATCGACGGGTATGCCGCACGCGTCGACAGCACCATCATCACCTACGGCGAAGTCCGCGAAAGCGTCGCCCCCTACATCCAGCAACTCACGCAGAAATATAAGGGCCAGGAGCTGGCCGAACGCATGCAGGCGGCCTACCTGCAGGGTCGCGAATCGCTCATTGAAGAAGCCCTGCTCAAAGCGGAAGCCAAAACACGCGGCCTTACGCTTCCTGACCGGGTCATCGACGAAGAAGTCGACCAGCTCATCCGCGAACGGTTCAACAACGACCACGCCCTGCTCACCCGCGCGCTCGCCGCGCGCCGCATGACCCTTGATGAATGGAAACAGNNAATATGAGCGCACCAAGCAAGACTATTTCCTCCCCTTCAAAGTCAAATACAGCTTTATTCTCATCACCAAGGGTCAAACCGAAGAAGATCTCTCCGCCAAACGCAAGCTGGCCGAAGACACCTTGAAAAAACTGCACAACGGGGCCGACTTCGCCACCGTCGCCAAAGAAGTTTCCGAAGGCGATCTGGACACCAGCCCGTGGCGCGAACTCAAAGATGTGAAAGCAGTACTCCGTCCCGCCCTGAAAAAAACCGCCGCCGGGGAAATCAGCGGTCTCATCGAAACGCCCAATGAATTCTATATTGTCAAAGTCGCAGAACGTCGCGAAGAAGGCTATGTCTCCTTCGAAGATGCGAAGAGCGATATCGAAACCAAGCTCCTCGATGCCGAAAAATTGCGCCTGCACGATGAACTGATCAAAAACCTCTCTGCCAAACATTTTATCGAACGATACTAACCGCGCCAGCGCGCAGAAATTCGAAGTCCGAAACACCTAGGCACGAAACAAATTCCAAACCCGAAAGTTTAAAAATTTTTGATTTCAAAAATTCGGATTTGTTTCGAATTTCGAATTTAGTCATTCGTGCTTTTTTATGAGTAATAAAATAAAAATCGGCATAACCTGTGGCGACGTCAATGGCATCGGGCCCGAAATCGCACGCAAAGCCATTCTTTCCAACCATTGGAAAAATGGCATTGAGTTCATCTTCATCGGGCCGGAACCCATCGATGGATTTTCCAAACATTGGAAAATTCCGTACAACGAAATTCCAAGCTCTGGAAAAATCACCGCCGAAGCATCGGTAACTGCCGTCGCTGCCATCGAACGCGCGGTGCGCGGGTGTCTCGACGGCGAACTCAATGCCATGGTCACTGCCCCAATCTGCAAAGAAGGTCTCAAACTCGCCGGCATCAATTATCCCGGCCACACCGAAATGATCGCCGGACTCACCGGCACGAAACGTTATGGCATGATGCTCATGGGCAATGGTCTGCGCGTCACGCTCGCCACGCGCCATCTGCCGCTGCGCCAAGTGGCCAACGCGCTCACCAAAGAAAATATTCTCGAAGCCATCGAACTGACCGGCGAAGCGCTGAAATGCTTCGGGCTCGAAAACGGCCGTATCGGCGTCTGCGGACTGAATCCGCACGCGGGCGACGGCGGCACTCTCGGCGACGAAGAAATCCGGGTCATTGCGCCTGCCATTGAAGCAGCACGCGCCAACGGCTTCAACGCGCTCGGCCCGATTCCCGCCGACGTCATTTTCTTCCAATGTTTGGAAAAACAATACGATGCCGTCGTTGCGATGTATCATGATCAAGGCCTCGGCCCGCTCAAAATGCACGCGTTTGACTGCGGCGTAAACCTGACGCTCGGTCTGCCGATTATCCGAACCTCACCCGATCACGGCACGGCATTCGACATCGCCGGAAAAGGCGTCGCTAAAGCCGACAGCANNAAATGAATCCCGGAAGGCTGACCAACCCATCGGTTATTCGCGCGCTGCTCGATTCGCTGGAGCACCGCCCGAACAAGGGGCTGGGGCAGAATTATCTGATCGATGGGAATATTCTCGGCATCATCGTTGCGGCGGCGAAAATCTCTGCGAACGACAAGCTGCTCGAAATTGGTCCGGGTCTCGGTGCGCTGACACAGGCGTTACTGGCGACCCATACCAAACTGATCGCAATTGAAAAAGACCGGACGATGGCCACGCATCTGCGCGAACATTTCCAAGGTTTGGAACTTTTAGAGACCGACGTGCTCGACGTGAATCTGAATGAGCTGTTCGCGGGCGGTATTAATAAGATTGTAGCCAACCTGCCCTATTCAGTCGGCAGCCGCTTTATCGTTAATGCTCTTGAAGCCGCGCCGCTGCCGGAAAAAATGGTTTTCATGGTACAGAAGGAAGTGTCCGACCGCCTGACCGCGCAGCCGGGGAGTAAAACCTTCGGGCCGCTGGCAATCTGGAGCCAGCTGAACTATGAGGTGAAAAACATTAAANNACGAAAGTATGGTCAGCGGTAGTTCATTTTGAGAAGCGCACCGCGCCGCTAGCGGCGGGTGAGGATTACGAGCGTTTTAAGAAGCTCGTCAAACTGGCATTTACTCAACGTCGGAAACAGATCGGTTCCAACCTTCGGAAGAATGCGCCTGAGTTTTTCCAGGGTTTGGAAAAATGCGGTATCGAGCTGTCGACGCGGCCAGAACAAATTCCGATTGAACAGTGGGCTGCGCTGTCTAGCACGATTGGCAGCATTTAAAGCGATCGCCTCCAGATTGTACATGACACTCCGGAGCGCGCTGTAAGCGTGCGCGGAAAAAGAGCTTCCAGACCATCCCTAGCGCTTCAAAAATGATATTCTTCGACATTTTGGAGGCCCCGGAGCGGCGTTCTTCAAAAACAATTGGCACCTCGACGATTTTGCAGCCGATGCGCCATGCCGTATGCGTCATTTCAACCTGAAAAGAGTAGCCGCTGGATTCAATTCGATCGAGCGGGATGGCTTCCAGAACACACCGCCGGAAACACTTGAAGCCGCCAGTCGGATCGGTGAACGGCATGCCGGTGATGAGTCTAACATAGATGCCCGCGCCGCGGCTAAGCAGAAGGCGCGAAAGCGGCCAGTTAATGATGCGGATACCGTCGATGTAGCGTGAGCCAAGAACAAGCCCGGACTCCTGGACGGCAGCACGCATGCGCGGTATGTCGGCCGGATTATGCGAAAAATCGGCATCCATTTCGAAGATAAATTCGTAGCCGCGCTCCAACGCCCATTTGAAACCGGCGATATAGGCCCGGCCCAGCCCGTTCTTCTCCACACGGTGCATTACCTGCACCCGGGAGTCAGCTGCGGCCATCTCATCGGCGATAGATCCTGTTCCGTCCGGAGAGTTATCATCCACAAAAAGAATGTTCACGTCGTCAGCCGCAGCAAAAACAGCTTTGGCAATGGCGCGAACGTTTTCGCGCTCATTATACGTTGGGATAATGATTAATGTGTCGCTCACAGTGGGCGGACTTTACTTGAAAAGTTCTATTAAACGCAAGTCGAAGCCGATTTAATATTGCGTTTACCGGACACTTAACGGATATTGTCGCGCTCTTACACGCGGGGAGTAGCTCAGTCTGGTAGAGCGCTTGGTTTGGGACCAAGAAGTCGCAGGTTCGAATCCTGTTTCCCCGACCACTGGAGGCAAAATGAGTCGTTGTAAAACACAAATTGAACGGTTGCTAGACATAGACCGGAGGATTAGGGCCAACGAGTATCCATTTGTTGCGGTTCTCGCCGATTATCGGGAGGTAACTGACCGGACGATAAAACGAGATATTGAGTTTCTGAAGGACAGGAAGCATGCTCCAATTGAATAAAGGGCGCGGCGTCATCGCCGACTCGGCAATTCACGAAGCGGTCATTTCCAAGGTTCGGAAATTCGGNNTATTGAGCGAGTGCAACCTGCCACTCGTTGACATCCTGCGGATGATAGGTTTCAGATTCGGATGCAAAAGAGGTTCGTATCATTTCGCGACCTTCGGTCAGCGAGGCGATATCGCCCATCGCCATCATTTGCACAACGATGTTGCCGACGGCTGTCGCCTCAATCGGCCCGGTGACGACCTTACGGCCGGTGGCGTCGAGCTGGTCATCACCGATGACCATCAGAGACTGAAGAAAGCGGTTGCGGAGGTACTGCCGGAGGCGGTCTGGCAGCGTTGCTATGTCCACTTCTTGCGCAATGCGCTCGACCATCTGCCCCGCAAAGCCGATGACGACTGCCTGATGGAGTTGCGCTGGCTGTACGACCGGCGGAGTCTGGAAGAAGCCCGGCGCGATCTGGGCGTGTGGCTGAAAAAGTGGCAAAGCCGCTATCCGAAGCTGTGCAACTGGGTGGAAGAGAACATCGAGGAGACATTCACCTTTTACCGCTGGCCTCTGGCGCACCACAAACACCTGAAATCAACCAATATGCTCGAACGGGTGAACGAAGAACTGAAACGCCGCCCGCACGTCATCCGGATATTTCCGAATCCGGAGAGCTGCCTGAGGCTGATAAGGGCGCTGGTGGTGGAAATCCACGAGGACTGGATCGAGCAGCACCGCTACCTGAATATGGAACTGCTCCGGGAGCACAAAAAACTGAAGCTCGTCAATGCGGCGTAAACAATCTGGAACCCGATTGGATTTATAAAGGAGCGGGAAATATCAGAAACCCAAATTGCAGAACTTGACGCACACAACTCGCCGGTCGGTATCCGGCACGACCGCACTAAGAAACCGCTCCCGCCGCCAAGTTCAACCCGGAATTACGTCGGTTATAACATCTCCAAGGTGTCCTTTTCTCACAACCGAATGTCCATTAATCATAGCTACAAAATATATTCACCACGAAGATTAAAGGTTATAAACCAGATTAGTTCTTAAAACCCCTATATTTAAACAAGAGCCAACCATTGATAAATCCACGCCGCGACCATAGTTTTTCTCCGAAAACAAACGAGCAGAGGATCGGATTGGGCGAACCAGCTAACTAATTCTCCCATATAAAAACACAAACAAGGAGGTGTTATGTCAAAGCTGCATAAACAAATAAAATCACTGGGTTTTATTTTACTGATGAATACATCGGTATACTCGGCAACGTTTTATATTTCCCCGACAGGAAATGACACCACAGGAACTGGGAGCCCGAGCACCCCATGGAAAACGGTTGAAAAAGCAAGGGATCATCTGCGAACGCTGATCTCCTCCGGGCTAACAGAAGGTGTAACGGTTTATCTCGCACCAGGAACGTATGTGCTGGATGCCACGCTGGAATTCAATAATCAGGATTCGCCGGACTCGCCTTATTGCATCACCTATGCCGGTCAAAGTTCGGCTGGAACCGCGATCATTAAAAGCGCATCGGTTATCACCAACAGCGGCGGCTGGACCTATTACACCAACGGTATCTGGCGGATCAACATCGGAACAGGACAGGACATTGACACGATGTACGAAGGCGATATCCGCGCCATTGAAGCGAGATACCCCAATCGGGGAGCAAACACACTGTACCCGCAGGCACGGGCTCCCTATCTGGTTTCAACCGGCGGCGACATTCTGGCATCGAATACCAATCGTTCGTGGGTTTCCTATTCCTCAGGGGACTTTATACCAGAAATCACCAATGCAGAACATATTGTCCTATTTCCATGGGGAACCGATAACTGGCACCTGTGGAGCTGCGATATAACCAGCTGCAGCACAAACTACAGCCGCATTTATTTTAACAACGATGGCGATCAGACAACAATTGGCTCAATGGTTCGCTACTTCGTCAGCGGAGCACTTGAGCTTCTGGATGCCCCCGGCGAATTCTACTACAATTCTTCTCAGTGCTATCTCTACTACAAACCTCTCACCCCGGGAAATCCGGCAAATAAATATGTCTCTGTCCCCTCACTCAAGACACTGATCAGCATCACAGGCACTAGCAATACCTCAACCGTTCGCGGTCTGAAGTTCAAACGTCTGGTCTTTGCCGACACGGCCGCAGTTGTTCCCGCCCGTCAGTGGTGGACATTTGACTGGGGGAAGACGGATTATGGCATCATCAAAATGCAGAACACCGGCGGTATCCAGTTTGATGAGTGCCAAATCAAAAATTCCGGACGGCACGGTATTCTGGCAGTGGGGCACAACGAACAGCTTATTGTTAATAATTCAATGATTGAAAATGTCGGGGTCAGCGGGATTGTGCTATGCAACCGGTTCGTCGGCACGTCCGACCGAATTCAGGATTGCATCATCAGTAACTGTGTGGTTCAGAATGTCGGGAACCTGTCCTTGTATGCCGGTTGCATCGAAATGATGAACACCGAATCGTGTCTGGTTGACCATTGCGGACTGTACGACTCCGCCCGATATGCCGTCACACTGCGTGGAAACTGTTTAGATGGGGGTGGCGCTTTTAACTCGTTTCCGAAATCCGATCAGAACATTATACGCAACTGCTGGATGGAACGCTGTTCTCAGGACGGCGGCGACAGCGGTGTACTGCACATGGCGGGCATCACCGACGGAACCATGCCGTACACCAACTTCTTTGAAAACATCGTCATCGCCAACACCCAGTCGGTTCTGGGTCAGAACGACACCGCTTTGCCAGCAGGCCTTTACACCGACTGGCCCGGCGCAACCAAGTATCAGTCCTTTAAAAACATCTGGATTGAATTCACTGAAGGTAAAGATTTTAAGCCGCATGAAAATCTTATTCAGATTTGCAACAACGTCAGCTGGGAAGATGATTTTAATTTAAATCTGATTAATACGGAGAACATCGGCCCATCCGCCCTACCGGAAGGATTCGGCTTTGTAGCCCCATCGTCTGGAATCGGCAAAGATATTATCATCGACAACTACGATCCGGAATACACAGAAACGGGAGTATGGAGTGATTCCGATTATGGCAGAAGAAAACAAGTTTGGAGCGATGAAACGAATCATGGCTCCCGATATTCCATTAACAGGCCGGGCATCGCCAAGTGGACGCCGGATATCACATATCCCGGTTACTATGATGTGTATGTGTGGCTCTATCAATATGCAAGCGAAGCGACCACCGGGGTTGTATATACCGTTGTATCGGATAAAAGCTCCTGCGACTTCATTGTCAACCAGCGGAGTGGTCCTTATTATTCCTGGAAACTCTTGGATACGTTCTACTTTGATGCAGGCACCAACGGATATATCCAGCTGGATGCCGGCACCGCCGAATATAACGGTCAGGTTCGTGCAGATGCAGTTCGGTTTGTTAAGAATGACAGCCTCTGGCAAGACAACTTCGAACGGGGGTATACTGCCGGCGGAACCGATCTGATCGGACAGAACAGCTGGGCCATCTGGAGTGGCGCTTCACCGGATGTTGTAACCGACAGTAACACGGTACTGCTGCAGGGAGTATCCACGGATGATGCCCGGGCCAAACGATCGCTCAATTCATCATTCGACACCAACCGAAATGTAACGATTCAAATATCCTGCTCCATACCGGACACAACCAGCACGGTCTTGAGCCGAACACATGCAGGTCTAGGCAGTTATTCCGCCAATGCAGTGGGTGTAAATGTCGGAATCGATGCAACCGGCATCTTCTTTTCATCAAACGGCATTGCATCTTCCTCGTTTGTGTACGGCTATGTTCAGGGAACAAGGTTTGTCCCCGCCTCGCAAACAGTGTACACACTCAAAGCGGTGATGGACCTGGAAACCAAAAAGGCGAAGTTGTTTGTTTCAACCGATGGAACCCGCTTCCAGCAAATGTCGTTTAATGCCACTGAAACCACATGGGAAACACCGTTTGATGCCGGACAGGCTTCCTCCTGGAATGCCGTTTACCTGCGGATGGGAACCCATACCAGTTGCAAAATATACGACATGGCGATCAAAAATTAGAAGTAAAGGACTAATGACTCTAGCGACCGGGAGTTTTTTCCCGGTCGTTTGTGTTTAAGAAAGGATTTCGTTCGATCATGAAACATACTGCTGCAACAACCTGTCTATTAACCGCCACCCTGTGTACGGCATACGCCTCGCAAAAGCCAAATATCCTGTTCATTCTGGCCGACGACCTCGGCTATGGAGATGTCGCCTGTTTCCGAGGCAATGCGGAGTGGAAAAACTATAAGCCTGCGCCTCCAGACGTTCAGGCTCCCAGAACTCCGAATTTGGATCGATTGGCTGCCGAAGGGCGGATGCTGACCGCATTCTACGCCAACTGCTCGGTCTGTAGCCCGTCGCGTGCCGCCATCATGACCGGTCGCTATAATCACCGAACCGGCGTCGTAAACGTAATGGGCCAGCTTAGTGCCGCCATGGAAGAAATCCATGAGCCGTTCAGCGGTCTGCCGAAAAGTGAAATCACCATTGCAGCGCTACTCCGCGCAAACGGATACCGTACCGCCTGCTTCGGGAAGTGGCATCTCGGCGACATGAAGGAGCATCATCCGCTTGATTACGGATTCGACCTCTATGTCGGCAGCGGAGGCGGGGCCGGTGATAATTTTTCAATGAAAAAAAGTGATGGAACCTCTTACTTCTATCGAAACCGCAAAGCCGTTGATGCCCCCGGCAACTGGTATACCGATGTGCTGGCAGACGAAACCATTTCCTATATCACGCAGTCCGTTGACCAACCGTTCTTTGCTTATCTGGCCCTGACGACCCCCCACCTTCCGTTGCTCGGTCCGAACGACCGGGAACTGGCCAACACATGGGATGAAAAAGGAACAAGCGGTCCGCGAAATGACCTCCATCAGGCATATGTCGATGTCGTGGAAGGAATGGATGCCGCACTTGGACGGATTTTCCAGGCATTGGAAAAAAACCATCTGGCAACCAACACGCTGGTGGTTTTTACTTCTGACAACGGCCCGGCCGACCAAGGCAGTTGCGTTCCGTGGAAGGGACGCAAAACCTGGCTTTACGAAGGCGGGCCGCGCGTTCCATTCATTGCCCGCTGGCCAGGCCACATTCCCGCCAGAAGCTGCTCGGACGTACCGGCTATGGGAATGGATCTGTTCTGCACCTTTGCCGGACTGGCCGGAGCCCCGTTGCCGTCAGATCGAAAGATCGACGGAATAGACATCTCTGCACTGCTCATCGGTGGAACCGCGCTCAACCCGCGTATGCTCTTCTGGGAAAAGCCGGTCGGTGTTGAAATGTCAAAATTCGGCAACCGCCGCTGGGCCGTGCGGGACGGAGTCTGGAAACTTCAGAAGGAAGGCGACGGCAAAGCCCTTGAACTCTACAACCTGGAAAATGATCCAACTGAATCAACAAATATTGCCGCACAATACCCGGAAATTATCCACCGCATGAAAACCGCATTCTGGGCTTGGAAACAGGATGTATACAGCGACTGCCCCTATAACATCGACGATGTCATTCAGCGATTGAAAGAACACGGCATCATTCCCACTGCCCGGCGCTAGATGTTTAGTCCCACAGTGTGCTGGGATGGATCGTGCTTAAAGCGATCCGGTTCGCAAGTCCAAATTTTACAGATGTATTCATACGGCGTGAGTTCACGTAATGCTTTGAGTCATTTAGCAAAGTTATAGCCATCAAAAAGGTCTGTAGATGCTCTCGCAGTTGATCATGGGTACCGTAGTGGTAGCGCTTTACCGTTGCTTCTTTGAGAGTCCGGTTCATTCGCTCAACCTGACCGTTTGTCCAAGGATGTTTGGGTTTAGTCAGGCGGTGGTCCACATCGTTTCGTACGCAGGCCAACTCAAAGGCATGCGCACGAAAAAGACTCTCTGAATCAAGTGCCGGCTTAATATCGGATGCCGCAGAGCGCCGATTCCCCGGCGAGGTGAACTGGGTTCCGTTATCCGTCAGTACGGTGTGGATGGTGTAAGGGATCGTGGCTATGAGATCACGAAGAAACTCGGCCGCGATTCTCCGGGTTTCCTTCTCGTGAAGCTGAACAAAGGCGAATTTGGACGTACGGTCAATAGCCACAAACATATACAGCTTGCCGTCTTCTGTTCGGACTTCAGCTATGTCGATGTGGAAAAACCGATCGGATAGGTTTTGAACTTCCGCTTCTTCTGCGGATCTTTTGTGTCCGAAAACCGACTGATGCCATGACGCTGATAGCAGCGATGCAGAGAAGAGCGTGTTAATTGAGGAATGGCTGTCTGCAAACTGTAAAGGCAATCATCGAGTGGAAGCAACGTCTGCTGTCGGAAAGCGACACAAGCCGCTTCTTCCTCTTTGCTCAGTACCGTCGGATGCGGTTGCTTGGGCCCCACAGGGGCATCCTGCACTGTTGTGCGCTCCGCCACTTTGCCACAGTTTTCGAATTGATTCCGTGTCGACGAGCCAGAACATTCAGGCTCTCTTGACTATCCTGTGTTGCTCGACGCACCGCNNCTCAGTCGTGTGGGCGCACCCGTGTAATATCTGTCCCATAATTCATCCCTCCAGAGCTGGTTATACGTTACTCCAGCACACTGTGGGACTAAAATCTAAACGTATCCTCAAGCGTCTTCGCGGGGTAACACAGCCGCCTCTGCGCTGTACTTACTCTTCCTCTGTTGATTGGGTTTGCTCTTCGTCATCTTTGGTAGAAGCCAGTTCCTCTGTTTGAGATTCTGCTTGAGCTTCAATAATACAATAAATCGTAATGTAATCGGACAGATCAAAGTTATCAGGAGGAATAACCACAGCTCGCTGATCCGGCCCTACAACAGATTCTCCGCCCGGAGGAACGGCCACCAGACGCTTATCCCCCCCCCCATAACGCTGACCCACCCCTTAGGAACAGCAATTATACGTTCGTCATCACCCGTTTCCATAGTTCCATCAGGAGGAATGGCAGCTATACGCCCATCCTTTCCTTCTTTATATATCCAGCCATCAGGGATCGCAATGAGGCGCCCGTCTCGTCCGGCGATTGCTTTCCCATCTGGAGGAACGACTACGCCGCGACCGCCTGATGCAACTTCATAATCCCATCCTTTAGGAATGACAACCATTCGCCCATCGCCTCTTTGTCTGGCACGCCCATCTGGCGGAATGGCTACAATTCTTTTGTCTGCCCCCTCCTCCTTACTCCAGCCCGACGGAACAGCGACGGTTNNCAATACCCGCTCCCCCGGGAGGAATGGCAACAACCCGTCCATCCGAACAGGTTTGGGTTTCCTATACAGCAAAGGAGTTTGTTGTCACAGTTAAAAGTGAAAGCATGATTAACAATTTACCAGAGCTTTCATAGAATTCTCCTGACTACGCCAGCACATAAGCGCACACCGTTTTTCATATCAGATACGCTTAGATATTCCAAGTCATTGGATTTGATTAGATAAAACAAATTGCCAACTGGATCGTAATTTTCGTCCAGATTGTTTTATTGTGCAGAAGAAGTTTTTTATAAGCCGATCAAAATCACAAGGGAATATTTGATTATAGATACCCCCGGCTAAAGCCGTGTTTCTAATTTTCATTACAGCTCCTGTCGGAGCTGACCTGAATCCTTGCGTCCTTGATATTCGACGTATCTCTTAATAGTCGCTTCATCGATGCCAACGCTGCTCACGAAGTAACCCGGCAACCACATAATATTTTCCTTCCAATACACTAGGCCAGGTATTTGCAGCCCCACACAACGTGATATTGAAGACAATATGCACAATGAGCTCCCAGTCGTACTTCCATAGTCAATCAGCATACCGCCTCCGGGCTCATTCATCCACGGCTAAAGCCGGGGTGCTCTGTCTCTCCGACCGCACAAAAAAACCCGCCGAATGGGCGGGCTTTTCATGGTCAAAACCAGTTTCTCTATGCTTTCCGATTACGGCGAATCAAAGCAATTGAGATTCCTGCAAATGCGAGCAAACTGATTGTTGTCGGCTCGGGAATCATGTTCAGATCCGGATAGGATGAAGCCATCCTGATTTCATCCACGTAAACTGTATCCGAAAGACCAGAGCCATAGTTTTTTTGCATGACGTAGACCGCATTCAGCGTTGATGGATCACCAAGAAACCCTAACAGACTGGTTCCGCCTGTTACCGGCTCAGAAGAACTTGCCGGATCAACCCATATCGTGAACGGGTCGCGGGATCCGCCAAGTGTTCCGGGATCATTCCAGTCGATTTTACCGGCAATTGTATAGGATGTATTGGCGGCAATACTGCTTTTCAGTACAGTATCAATATAGTTAAGACTTCCGTCCCGATAACGCACAATCAGATCCATTCCGCCCACACCGTTTCCTTTGAATCCGACCGCTAGACCATTATAAAACGTGCCGGAATTATCCAAAATGGCATTCGGCCGCGCGCCCGCATCCGTGGACAGCCATGAAGAAAATCCAACAAGAGAAACTGCATTATCATCCAGCATTGTTGCGCTGAGGGTGGCGGAAAGGTAAAGCGAAGAGGGTGAACCATACGCAGATACCTGGCGACCCTGATAGCGATTAACCGTATCATTGCCACCGCGCATGGAAATCGATCCTCCCGAACCTGTGACAGACGACGAACTCAGCCCCGTCTGGTAAACAATCGGGTTGCCTGAGTTCCCGGCCCAGTAGTTGGTAGAAGAAAACCCAACAATACCACCGCCGCTGACTCCGGCATTATTTGTATGATTCAGAGCAACTGCGCTACGATACTCCCCGTTTGCGGCATCGTTGAGCCCATACCCAACTTCTGCAGCATTAAAAGAATCATTTAAGATCACTGTTGCGTATGACATGGGCACAGACAGCATGATCGCCGCCATCAATAACTTTGTTTGTAATATTTTCATATTTTTCCATCTCCTTAGTTTTCTTCTCCAGAAACCATTCCCTTTATAACGAACTACATTGTGAAGCATTGGGCACAATTATCAAATTCATGTGATATATCCATCCGGACATCTTGTGTGCTGAAAAGGACTCCGAAATTTCTGTTCTCGTCCGCTTTTATGTTAACTCGCAAGCCTACACATGTGCGAAACCCGCTCGCTCCTGCAAAAACGCCTCGGAAGGGCACCTATTCGACCGTTCCGCTAACGGAAAGGTCGTCCAGCCGGAATGTCCGCTGTTCCCTTCCCGAGCCTGTGCCCTGAGATGCCCAGAAATAAATCCGGATTTGAACATCCTTGTTGATAGATTGAAGCGCCTTGACCGACGAAAGGTCGATCGAATGCTTCGAGAAATCGCGCGCGTCGCCGGATTTCAAATCGATCGTTCCGGATCCGACCAGCGCAGTATAGTCGTCCGCACTGGTATAAACCGCAAAATGATCCGGTGCTCCGGCACCTTCATTGTTCAAATCGCGCCGAAGCGTATAGAATGTCAGGTTGGAAAGTGACACCGTCTTCCCCTCCTTCGGAGTGATCGTGCAGTAGATATAATCATTTTCCGCTTTTGCCCCGGCCTCATTGGCCGCATCAAAGCTCCGATCCTGCAGAAAAAGCGACGCAGGCTTTGTAACTGCCAGCGCTGAGACCGAGAGGACACCGCTTTTCACACCGCGGCCGATCCCGAATTCTTCTCTTATGCTTCCGGATTTTATATTTGCTTTTCCCGCAGT
Organism: Verrucomicrobia bacterium UBA5540; assembly: GCA_002423675.1. Classification (GTDB taxonomy): domain Bacteria; phylum Verrucomicrobiota; class Kiritimatiellia; order Kiritimatiellales; family Tichowtungiaceae; genus Tichowtungia. The sequence continues at coordinate 983 of DINM01000157.1, read as the reverse complement.
GGGTTTATCCGCAAACAGATAGCTTGCGAGCGTTTCCGCAGAGACATGCATGGTCAGTCCCCAACCGATAGACAGCGCGACAAGAAACAATTTTTTCATATATACCCTTTCCTTTATCAATGACTTTACCACGTTACTGCTTCCAACAAAGAACAGCCGTTGACTGCCCTAATTCTTAAAAAATAAAGAGGCTGATTTTTTTCCGGCCGATGGAGAGATCCGCATAAGTCGAGCCCATGCGAATCTCATCCATGTAAATTGTATCCGAAAGATCGGTACCATAGTTTTGCTGCGCGAAAATAACACCCCTTAGTGTTGTGGGATCGCCCAGAAAACCGAGCAACGTCGTGCCGCCGCTGACTGGTTCCGAAGCGCTTTCGGGATCAACCCAGACCGTTAAATAATCACGGGTCCCACCAGCAGTGCCCGGGTCGTTCCAGTCAATTTTTCCCGCAATCGTGTATGCTGTATTCGCGCTAATACCGCTTTGCAGCGTATAATCCACATAGCTGAGATCTCCGCTGCGGTAGCGGATAATCAAATCCATTCCGCCGGATCCGTCTCCTTTAAATCCGAATGCTACGCCATTATAAAATCCACCGGTATTGTCCAGTATGTTGGTGGCACGCGTACTATTTGCCGTATCGGTGAAGGCAATCAGAGATAACGCATTGTCATCCAACATCGTGGCACTCAATGTACCGGAGAAGTAGAGACTTGAGCCACCGGTATAAGCGCTGACCGTGCGGTAGTTGCAACGCTTTGTGGTATCATTTGCTCCCCGGAATGAAACCGCTCCGCCGGATCCGCTGACTGAAGAGGACGTCAGACCGGTTTGGTAAACCTGCGGAACAGAAGAATTTCCTCCCCATATATCCGTTGAGGCGAAACCGATAATTGTTCCGCCAGAAACACCAACATTATTTGTATGGGTTAAACCGACCGCACTACGATACTCCCCGTTTGCGGCATCGTTGAGCCCA